>NZ_JCBAJP010000009.1:0-106990 GCF_059772285.1 Rubrobacter sp. M3-4 | reverse complement strand
TGTTCGAGACCTACCTGCGCGAGGTCCTATGCCCCACGCTTTCGGAGGGCCAGGTGGTGGTGATGGACAACCTCTCTGCGCACAAGGGAGAGAGGGTCAGGGAGCTGATCGAAGGGAGGGGCTGCGAGCTGATCTACCTGCCGCCGTACTCGCCGGACTTCAACCCCATCGAGCAAGCCTTCAGTAAGCTCAAGGGCTACCTCAGAGAAGCGTGCGCCCGTAGCCATGAGACACTCATGGAGGTCATCGGCGAAGCCCTGCGTACGATCAGCGCTTCGGATGCCGAGAGCTTCTTCGATCATTGTGGCTACCGCACAGTGGTTCAATCTCTATGACAGCTGCTCTAGTCTGCATACGATGTATGTGGACAAACCCATGCGTGCCCACGGGCTCATGCAGGCGATCGCGCGGGTGAACCGGGTGTTCAAGGACAAGCCGGGCGGACTCATCGTGGACTACCTCGGCCTCGCCCACGAGCTGCGCCACGCGCTTGAGACTTACACCCAGAGCGGAGGCACCGGGGAGACCGCTATCGACCAGCAAAAGGCGGTTGACAAGATGCTGGAGAAGTACGAGGTGTGCTGCGGGATCTTCCACGGCTTCGACTGGTCGAAGTGGACGATGGGGACACCGGCGGAGCGCCTGGGACTTTTGCCCCAGGCACAAGAACACGTTCTCGCGCAAGAGGATGGCAAGGAAAGGTTCCTCAACGCCGTGCAGGAGCTCTCCAAAGCCTTTGCGCTGGCCGTTCCTCATGAGGCAGCAATGCGCATCCGGGACGACGTGGCCTTCTTCCAGGCGGTACGGTCCGCACTGGCAAAGCGCGCTCCGGGAGAAGCCCGCGCTGATGAGGAACTGGACCACGCCGTGCGCCAGATCGTCTCGCGGGCGCTCGCTCCGGAAGGCGTGGTCGACATCTTCGCCGCCGCCGGCATCGAGAGGCCGGACGTCTCCGTTCTCTCCGAGGAGTTTCTGGCCGAGGTGCGCGGCATGCCGCAGAAGAACCTGGCCGTCGAGATGCTGAACAAGCTGCTCTCTGGCGAGATAAAGACTCGTCGGAGCAAGAACGTCGTGCAGGCTCGCTCCTTCGCCGAGATGTTGGAGCAAACCATCCGCCGCTACCAGAACCGCGCGATCGAGGCCGCGCAAGTGATCGAGGAGCTGATCAAGCTAGCACGCGAGATACGCGAGGCTGAAGCCCGTGGAGAAAAACTGGGCCTCTCCGAAGAAGAGCTGGCTTTCTACGACGCTCTGGCCGTGAACGAGAGCGCGGTGGAGTTTCTCGGGGATAAAGCCCTGCGAGAGATCGCCCGAGAGCTGGTGGAGACGCTTCGAAAGAGCGTGACGATAGACTGGACGATGCGCGAAAGCGTGCGCGCGCAACTGCGGGTGAAGGTGAAGAGGATCCTGCGCAAGAGGGGTTACCCCCCGGACGGGCAGGAAGCGGCTACACAAACGGTACTCGAGCAGGCAGAAACCCTCTCGCGGGAGTGGCTAGCGGCGTAATCCAAAAGGTGCAGCGTCACCCGCTGGCGGGACTTTAGGGGAAGCACGATGGAACTCTACGCCTGACCTCGGCCTTGTCTCTCTTTTGCGTTGTTAGGGTAACTTTACTGAGCTATTATCTGTTCCATGAACGGATATCCGAAGCTGGTGGGTCTCAGACGGGCGAGGGTTCGCAAGGCGCTCACCCAGGAGGATCTGGAGCGCATGACCGGCGTAGCCCGGGCGACGATAAGCGCTTTGGAGCTTGGCAAACGGCCGCCGCGGCCTTCTACGGTGAGAAGGCTGGCGGAGGCTCTCTGCGTGGAGCCGGAGGAGCTTATGGAGAGTCGGGAGGTGAGCAGGTAGTGGAGCGCTACATAACCGACGAGAGGGGCAACAGGACGGCGGTTGTGTTGTCCATCGAGGAGTACGAGCGTCTCAGGGAGGCTGCGGAGGAGCTGGAGGACATCCGTCTGTTCGATGAGGCCAAGGAAGCCGTAGAGCGCGGAGAGGACGAGCTGGTTCCCTGGGAGGAGGTTCGGGATCACATCGGTGAAGAACGGTGAGGTACCGGATCCTCATCAGCAGACGAGCCAGCCGTTCTCTGATGAGAAGGATCCACCCCGATCACGCTGAGCGCATACGAGAGGCCATAGACCGTCTGGCAGAAGACCCGAGACCCCATCCTCAGAGCAAACAGTTGGCCGGGAGGGAAGGAAGAAGGCTCAGGGTAGGGAATTACCGGGTGCTCTACGAAGTGGACGACGAAGAACGCGAGGTGCGGATACTCGAAGTGTGGCCCCGGCAACAGGACTACAGGAGCTGAGCCCCTGATGAACAGGGCTCTTCCTTCTCTACGCACAACACGACCCTAAGGAGTGGCATTGGGCAAGCGCGGTAACGGAGAGGGCTCGATAACCCGCCACAAGAAGAGCGGGCTGTACATGGCCCGCTACACGGTGCAGACGGCCGCTGGGCCGAAGAGAAAGACGATCTACGGCAAGACGCGTGAAGACGTCGCCGACAAGCTAGCCGAAGCCCTCGCCAACCGCAGCAAGGGCCTTCTCTTCGACGCCGGCAATATGACGCTGGGCGAATATCTCGGGCGGTGGCTTACCGAGTGCGTTCGAGAGACGGTTAGAGAGTGTACCTACAGGCGTTATGAGAGCATCGTTCGCGTGAATCTGGTGCCGGATATCGGGCGCATCAAACTCAAAAGCCTTACCCCCGCTCATGTACGGGCTTTTTACCGTGAGAAGCTCGACGGCGGGCTATCTCCTCAGACCGTGCTGCACATCCACAGGGTTCTCAGCAGAGCCCTGAAGCAAGCTGTAGATGACGGCCTCATACCACGCAATCCTACTGGGTCTGTGAAGCCGCCGCGGCCCCGCAGAGACGAGATACGTCCTCTATCCGCGGATCAGGCGCGGAGGTTTTTAGACACCGTTTCCGGAGAAAGGCTCGAAGCTCTGTACGTACTGGCCGTCACCACTGGTATGCGGCAGGGGGAGCTTTTGGGACTCAAATGGGAGGACATCGACCTCGACGCCGGGACGCTTTCGGTGCGCCGGACTCTCTCGGAGGTGCGTGGAGGACGGAAGTTCGAAGCGCCCAAAAGCGGTAAGGGGCGCCGCATCAGGCTCAGCGGACGCGCCATTACTGCCCTCAGAGCGCATCGCAAGGCTCTGCTTGAGGAGAGGATGCAGAGGGCCGGGCTCTGGCAGGAGCAGGATCTTGTGTTTCCCTCAGGCGTCGGCACCCCTATGAGCGGCCGCAACCTCTACCGCGAGTTCAAGACCCTCCTCAAGCGTGCTGATCTGCCGGACATTCGTTTTCATGACCTGCGGCATACGTGCGCTACGCTCTTGCTGAGACAGGGCGTAAACCCTAAGTTCGTCCAGGAGCTTTTGGGCCACGCAGATATCAGCCTCACCCTCAACACTTACAGCCACATATTGCCTGATATGGGCGATGCCGCCGCCAGTGCCATGGACGCCGCTTTGGGGTAGAAAAACCCGCGTTGGTGTAGTGGTTGGTGTACCATGGGCCCGGTAAGTGACCAGGACTCTTTCTTTTGTCGCGATTTGCAGGCAAAAAAGAAGTGCGCCTGGAAGGATTCGAACCTCCGACACGGGGTTTAGGAAACCCCTGCTCTATCCCCTGAGCTACAGGCGCACGACGAACCAACGCCCTCCGACGAAGCATTTTACCCCACGCTGGCGGCTGAGCAACCCCGGGAAGACGCTACCCTTCGTAGTAGGCGTAGATGGCACGCTGCTGGGCCTCGTCTGGTGCCTCCGCCTGATCGAAGAGCGGGGATTTCTTTATCTTCTCGAAGTCCAGCGCCAGGACCACGCCCTCGCTGCCCTTGACGTCGCTGATCTTCTCGAAGGGGATTATGAAGTGGCGCTTCGGTGAGCCCAGAAGCCCCCCACCCGAGCTCACGTTCAGAAAGCGCGCCTCTCCCTCCCGGTCCACGTAGAGGTCTTCTACCTTTCCCACCTGCTCTCCACCCCTGTCGTAGACCTTGTGTCCCCGGACGTCCCGGAAGGGATCCTTCAGCGTGGCTTCTTCCACGCTCAGCCTGCCCAGCTCCGTCGTCTTCTTCTGCCGGCTCTCTTCGTCCATGTCGCTCCTTCCCTGCTCTCTTTCCGAAGGTTAACGCCCGGTGACGTCTCCCGGCAACCTTGAAAACATAGCAACAAATAATATTTCCTAACGAACGAACCCTTGAATCGAGTGAGTGAGACGGTACCATTAATCACTCATATGCTGGGGATTGCCTCTTCATGCTTTCGAGTACGGGGCATCCCGGCGATGTACCGTGGGCGGAAGATGCTCCCGGTAAGCAACTGGCGGCTAGCAAAGGAGCTGACCACGGAGGGTAGCATTACCGGAAACGAGGCGGTGATCCGGGCGGAGAAGCTGACCAAGGTCTTCGGCCGTGGGGCTTCCGAGGCGCTGAGGCTGCGCCGGGAGGGCAGGAGCAAGGCGGAGATAGAGAAGGCTACCGGGGCCACGATCGGGGTCCTGGAGGCGAATTTCGAGGTTTATCCCGGTGAGATCTTCGTGATCATCGGGCTTTCTGGTAGCGGTAAGTCCACGCTTCTGAGGCTGCTGAACCGCCTCATAGAGCCGACGGAGGGTGAGGTCTATCTGGATGGCAGGCCGACCTCCCGGATGAGCGCCCGGCAGATAAGGGATCTCAGGCGCAAAAAGATGGGGATGGTCTTCCAGCATTTCGGGCTTCTTCCGAACCGCAGCGTGCTGGGCAACGTTGTCTTCGGGCTGGAGGTGCAGGGGGTCTCCGCGTCGGAGAGGGAGAGGCGTGGTTTGGAGGCTCTCGAGATGGTCGGGCTCGAAGGGCAGGGAGAGAAGAGGATAACCGAGCTCTCCGGCGGGATGCAGCAGCGGGTGGGGCTCGCGCGGGCGCTCGCGACCGAGCAGGAGATCCTTTTGATGGACGAGCCCTTCAGCGCGCTCGACCCGCTGATAAGGCGGGAGATGCAGAACCTCTTCCTGGACATCCAGGGGGAGATAAAGCGCACGGTGGTCTTCGTGACCCACGATCTCGACGAGGCGCTGAGGCTGGGCAACCGGGTTGCGATCATGCGTGATGGGGAGATCGTCCAGATGGGCAACCCCGAGGAGATCCTGACCAACCCGGCCAACGAGTACGTCGAGCGCTTCATAGAGGACGTGGACTACACCAAGGTGCGAAAGGTGGAGGTCGCGATGGTCGACCCCAAGGAGGTCGCCTACCGGAGCGAGGGGCCGCGGGTGGTCCTGAGGAGGATGCAGAAGGCGGGCCTCTCGACGATCTTCGTGCTGGATTCCGAGAGGAAGCTCGTGGGATTGTGCGAGGCGGAGGCGGTCTCCAGGCTCGCGCAGAGGGGAGAGGGTTCGCTGGAGAGCGCGATAGATCGGGACGTCTGCCGGGTCGAGCTCGGCACGCCGCTGCGCAAGGTTCTGCCGCTGTTCGTCGGGGGCAACCTGCCGGTGGCGGTCACCGACGAGCGGGAGCGCCTGATGGGCGTGGTGGTCAAGGGCTCGCTCATAGCCGCGCTCACCACCGAGAGCGAGGTGGAGGAGGCTCAGGAAGAGGTGGCTCCCGAGGCCGGCGATGATTCTGCCGGGCTCTCGTCCTCGGCGGCCGCCGAGGAAGGGGCTTCCCGCTGATGATCGCCTTACTGCAGCAGGGGAGTGGCTACGTGCCGCGCATCCCCATAGGAAGTTGGGTATCCGACTTCGTCAACTACGTAACCAACAACTTCAGCGGGTTCTTCGACGGGCTCTCCAAGGTGCTCGGCGGGCTGGTCGGCGCCTTCGATTTCGTCCTGACCATCCTGCCGCCCTGGGCGATGGTCCTCATCTTCATGGCCATAGCGCTGTGGCTCGGCGGATGGCGGGTGATGCTGCTCACGCTGGTGGGGTTCGGGCTCATCCTCGGGATGAAGCTCTGGGACGACGCGATGACGACGCTCGCGCTCGTGACGGCCTCGACGGCCGTGGCCCTCATCATCGGCATCCCGGTCGGGATACTCTCGGCGCAATACAGGAGCGTGGAGACGGTGGTGCGTCCGATCCTGGACTTCATGCAGACGCTGCCGGCCTTCGTGTATCTGGTGCCCGCGATCATCCTGCTCGGGCTCGGCAACGCGCCGGGGCTGCTCTCGGTCGTGATCTTCGCGATGCCGCCGGCGGTGAGGCTCACGCTGCTCGGGCTGCAGCAGGTGCCCAAGGAGACGCTCGAGGCCGCGAAGGCTTTCGGTTCGACCCGCTGGCAGACGCTGGTGAAGGTAGAGCTGCCACAGGCGTTCACCACGATCATGGCCGGGGTCAACCAGGTGATCATGCTCGCGCTCTCGATGGTCGTGATAGCCGCCCTGATCGGGGCCGGGGGCCTCGGGACCGTGGTCTACAAGGGCCTTAGCACGCTCGATGTCGGCACCAGCTTCGAGGGCGGGCTCGGGATCGTGATAATAGCGATCATTCTCGACCGCATCACCCGGAACATCGGGAGGGGACGGCAGAAGTCCGGCGGCAAGGGCGGGCTCGCCTGAGATTCGAGGGTGGAGGGTCTCTGTAGGGCCGGGGGATTCCCCGGGCGCCGCTTCCCCGTTTTCAACTGCAGGCGAACGGAAGGAGGGTCTGCGTGACCCAGAAGAGGCCGAACATAGGGTTCGGGAGGAGGATGAGCCGCAGGGAGGCGCTGGGCCTCGGAGCCGCGGGCGCCGGTGCGATCCTGCTCGGCGGCTGCGGTGGAGGGGCAGGCTCCTCCGGCGGGACCTCGGGTTCGTCGGGGACGGGAGGGGCCCTGGGCTCGAACAAGAACAAGAAGATCACCTTCGGTAGCATAGGCTGGACCGAGGACGTGGCGCTCTCCAACCTCTCCAAGGTCGTGATGGAGAAGGATCTCGGCTACGGCAGCGTCGACATCAAGGGCCCGCTCGAGCTGGGGCCACTGTTCCTGGGGGTAGCGGGTGGTGGGCTGACGGCCTTCCAGGACGTCTGGATGCCGAACAACAAGAACTACCTCAACAGCGCCAAAGTCAAGCCCAAGGTCGAGCTTCTGCCGCCCTGGTTCGAGGGTAAGACGAAATACGGGCTCGCGGTGCCCATGTACATGAAGAAGAAGGGCATAGTGAGCATCGCGGACCTCAACAAAGCCGGGACTAACGTGATCACCGGCATCGAGCCGAGCGCTTCTTTCATGCCGGTGATCCGGAACAAGGTGATCCCCGGCTACAACCTGCACATGAAGCTCGTCACCTCGAGCACCGCGGCGATGCTCGCCGAGCTGCAGAAGAAGTACAGCGCGAAGCAGCCGATCGTGATCCCGGCCTGGTCGCCGCACTGGATGAACAAGAAGTACGACCTCTGGTACCTCAAGGACCCCAAAGGTCTGGAGAAGCCCTTCAGCAACTCCTCCAAACTCCAGACGGTCGTCAACAAGAACCTGAAGAACGACGATCCGGTGACCTACGCCTTCCTCAAGGCGGTGAGGCTCACTGCGGATCAGGTAAACTCCCTGGAGCTGGAGATAAAAAAAGCCGGCTCGGACAACCCCATAAAGGGCGTGAACAACTGGCTCGCCAAGGGTAACCACAAGGTGGTCGAGCCCTGGATAAAGGCCGCCAGGAAGGCGGCCGGACAGGCCTGATAGTATTTTTCCCGCGCGGCGGGGTCGTGAGGCCCC
This sequence comes from Rubrobacter sp. M3-4, assembly GCF_059772285.1. NCBI lineage: Bacteria > Bacillati > Actinomycetota > Rubrobacteria > Rubrobacterales > Rubrobacteraceae > Rubrobacter > Rubrobacter sp. M3-4. The sequence goes on along the minus strand of NZ_JCBAJP010000009.1, from coordinate 99,306 downwards.
GCCGCGCGTTCCTTTGTCTTGAATGTCTCTGGCAGTCTCGTGGAAGGAGGTTCATGCAGGACGAAGCACACGAAAGAGGGATGAGCCGCCGGGAGTTCCTCGGGCTCGGGGCGGCCGGAGCCGGGGCGGTTCTCCTCGGGGGCTGCGGGGCGGCCTCCGGTGGAGCCGGCAAGACCCTCAAGGTGGGCAACATCGGCTGGGACGAGGATGTTGCGGTCGCGAACCTGACCAAAATCCTGCTGCAGGAGCACCTGGGCTACGGCGAAGTGACGCTGAAGACGCTCGAGGCCGGGGCGCTGTTTCAGGGGGTCGCGGGCGGAGACCTCGATACCTTTCAGGATGTGTGGCTGCCGAAGACCCACGCCAGCTACTGGAAGAAGTTCGGCGATGAGGTGACCCGGCTTCCATCCTGGTACGAGGGAGCCGGCACGCTCGGTCTCGCCGTCCCGGATTACGTCGAGGCCAAGAGCATCGCCGACCTGAACAAATACAGGAGCCGATTCGGCGGCAGGATCACCGGCATAGAGTCCGGGGCGGGGGAGATGTCCATCGTGCAGAACAAGGTCATCCCCGCCTACGGCCTGAACTACAAGCTGGTGGCCTCGAGCACCCCCGCGATGCTCGCCGCGCTCAAGAAGGCCATATCGGCCAAAAAGCCCATCGTCGTCACGCTGTGGAAGCCGCACTGGGCCTTCACCGCCTTCCCGATAAGGTACCTGGAAGATCCGAAGGACGCTTTCGGGAAGCCGGACCACATCTACACGATAGTCCGCAAGGGGCTGAAGAAAGACCAGCCCGAAGCCTACGCGTTGCTCGATGCGATGAAGCTCTCTCCAGAACAGCTAGGCAAGCTGGAGCTCTCCATCCGCAAGCACGGCCAGAACACTCCGACGAAGGGCGTCAGGGCGTGGCTCAAGGACAACCGGCGCGTCGTCGACCCCTGGATAAAGGCGGCGAAGAAGGCCGGGAAGGGCTCCTGAGCGAGGGAGGGGTTCGCCCCTCCCTACCCGATATCCGCCACAACCGTCTTCAGCTCGGTGAAGGTCTCCATCGGATGGCGTCCACCCACCCTCCCTATCCCCGAGCGTGAGCCGGACCTCCCCCCGAAGGGGAGGTGGCTCTCCCAGTGGTTCGAGGAGGCGTTGATGTTGACCCAGCCGGTGCGCACCGCCTCGGCGAAGCGCAGCCCCCGGGCGAGGTCCCGGGTCCACACCGAGGAGAGGAGCCCGTAGGGCGAGCGGTTGACGACGTCGAGCGCCTCCGACTCGTGGGTTATCGTCGCGACCGGGACGACCGGGCCGAAGGTCTCCTCGCGGGCTATCTGCATCTCTTGCGTGACGCCGTCGAGCACGGTCGGCCGGTAGTAGAGCCGGGTCGGAAACCCTTCGGCGCGGCCGCCGCCGCAGAGCAGCCGGGCGCCCTTCTCCAGCGCGTCCGCGATGTGACGGTCGGTCTTCTGCGCGGTGGGCTCGTTGTTGAGCGGGCCCATGGTCGTCGCCGGGTCGAACGGATCGCCGAGCCTGACCTTTCGTGTGATCTCTGCTTCGAGCCTCTCCAGGAACTCCTCGCGCACCCGCTCGTGGACGAGGAAGAGCTCCCCGGCGGTGCAGCTCTGCCCGGCGCACAGGAACGCCGAGAAGATGCTCTCCCGGGCGGCTCGTTCTAGGTCGGCGTCCTCCAGCACGACGACGGGGCCGTTGCCGCCCATCTCCAGGAGCAGCGCCTTGCCGGCGGCGCGGCGCGCGACCTGCTCGCCGGTCGCGATCGAACCGATGAACGCGACGGCGTCGGTGCCGGGGTTCGCCGCGACCTCGTCGCCGACGACCGGGCCGTAGCCGGTCACGAGGTTGAACAGCCCTGGTGGCAGCCCCGCCTCGGCGATGCATTCGGCGAGCCTGACGGCGCAGATGGACGTGGAGGGGGCCGGGGTCCACACGACGGCATTGCCGGAGGCGAGGGCCGGGGCTATGACCTCGGCGGGCATGGTGTAGGGCCAGTTCCAGGGGGTTATCGTCCCGACGACCCCGCGCGGGACGCGGTAGAGGAAGATGCGCTTGTTACCATCGACCGAGGGTGGCATCGCGCCGTCGAGCCGGGTCGCGTCCGCGGCGGCCATCCTGAAGTAGACGACGAGCTCGTCCACCTCGTCGTACGCCTCGGCCTCGAGCGGCTTGCCCTGATCCAGCGCGAGGATGCGGGCCAGGTCTTCTCTGCGCTCCTCGATGGTATCTGCGATCCTCTCCATCGCCCGCGCCCGCTCGAAGGCGGAGCGCGCGGCCCAGATGGGCCACGCCTTTTGCGCCGCCTCGACCGCCCGGCGCACGTCCTCGCGGGTACCCTCGGGGAAGGTGCCTATCTCCTCGCCGGTCGCGGGGCTCGTGGCGGGGATGCGGGATTCGGTGGCCCCGCCGGTCCACTCGCCCGCGACGTACATCCGGTAGTCTTCCGTCTTCTTTTGGGTGTACATCATTCCCTCCCGGAGAACGCCCGGCGGTAGATCTCCTCGTAGTCGGAGACGTCGAGCTCGCGTGGGTTGCCGATCGTCTGGGGGTCTTCGTGGGCTATCTGCGCGAGCATCGGGATCTCGTCCTCCGAGAAGCCCATCTGCTGCAGGGTGGGGATCCCCACCGCCTCGGTGAGCCTGTAGATCTCCTCGACCCCGGCGCGGGCGGCCTCTTCCTCGGTGAGGCCGTCCGTCTTCACGCCGAGCGCCCGGGCGATCCTGGCGTAGCGTCCGGGCGCGGCTTCGGCGTTGTACTCGCAGACGGGTCCTAGCACCCGGGCTGTGAGCGCGCCGTGCGGGCACTCGTGGACGCCGCCCGCGGACTGGCTCATCGCGTGGGCGGCGCCGGCGCTCTCGGTCCCGTAGGCGAGCCCGCCGAAGTTGGCCGCGTAGGCCATCCCGGTGCGGGCTTCCAGGTTTTTGCCGTCTTGGCAGGCGGTCTCCAGCCAGCGGGCGCACAGTTCGATCCCGGCGATGCAGAAGGCGTCGGTGAAGGGCTGGTGGTAGTCGCAGGTGTAGCACTCGATGCAGTGTGAGAGCGCGTCCATCCCGGTGGCCGCGGTGATCGCCGGCGGGAGCCCGAGGGTGAGCTCGGGGTCGACGACCGCCACGTGCGCCCCGATGAGCGGGGTGCCTCCGACGTTGAACTTTATCTTCCTCTCGTGGTCGGTTATGACCGCCCACAGCGTGACCTCGCTCCCGGTCCCGGCGGTGGTCGGGACGGTGACGAGCGGCGGGATGCGGCGGGTGATTGGTTTTCTGCCGTACTCGTAGTCGAGGATGGAGTCTGCTCCATGGGCGAGCAGGACGCCCGCGGCCTTCGCCGTGTCCATCGAGCTCCCGCCACCCAGAGCCACCATCCCGTCGCAGCCCTCCTCCTGGAAGGCCTCTCTCGCTTCCGAGACGAGCTCCACGTCGGGGTTCGCCCTCACCCTGTCGAAGAGAAAGGCTCCCTCCAGGTGTTCGAGTGCCCTCTCGGCGAGCCCGGCCGAGACGACGCCGGGGTCGGTGACGAGCATCGGACGCCTCGTCCCGAGCTCCCGCACCAGCGCGCCGAGCTCGCCGATGGCCCCGGGGCCGTGCACGATCCTGGTCGGCACCTCCACGGACCTCACCTGTTCTACCTCTACGCTCATCCCGCCTCCTTGCTGATGTCTGCCGGGTATCTGCCGCCGGTGTACTTCACGAGCACCGCCCGTCGGGGGGTGAGGTGCTTCTCGGGGGTGCCCTGCTCCTCCAGGAACTCTATCGCCCGGGCGAGGAGATGCGTGCCTTCTCCGGTCGCCGTCTCCCAGATGTTGTGTCGCTCCGCCGGGTCCTGCGCGAGGTCGTAGAGCTCCGGGGTCTCCTGCGGGCCGCCGACGAGGAGCGAGCGCTCCCGGGTTGTCACGGTGAGCGGCATGTAGCTCGAGATGCGCCGGGGCCGCGAGTCTACGGCGACCGTGATCTCTCCCTCCGCGAAGTACAGCGGCCACGAGCTTACCACGAATGGCCGGTGTTCTTCCTTCTTGCCCTCCACGACGTCGAGGAAGGAGATGCCCCGCATCGAGGATGGCTTCTCCACGCCGACGAGATCGAGGATGGTAGGCGCGAGGTCCGGGGCGCAGGTGAGCGCGCTCCTCCTGCCCGGCGCAACCCCCGGCATCCTCACTATCAGGGGGATCCGGGTGACCTCGCCGTAGAGCGGCGACCAGCCGACCGTGAGCAGCCACGACCTTCTGAGCCAGTCGGGAAGCCTTGCCCCCTCCGAGATTTCGGCCTCCGGAGCGTGCACCCACTCGGCCTTGCCGAAGTAGCCGTGCTCTCCGAAGTAGAAGCCGTGGTCGGAGAGGAAGAAGACGACCGTCTTTTCCGCGATGCCCAGCACCTCGAGCTTCTCGAGCAGCCACCCCACCCACCTGTCGACCATCGTGACCTCGCCGCAGTAGGTGGCGTGCGCGAGCTCGACGTCGTCCTCTGTCAGCCCGGCCTCGCGCCACCTGCCGTAGGCCGGGTAGATCTTCTTCCCGTCGTAACCCGGACGGTAGAGCCGGGTGTAGTACTCCGGAGCGTCCCACGGCTCGTGCGGATCCCAGGTGTCCACGTACAGAAAGAACGGCTCCTCGTAATGCCGCTCCAGCCACCGCTCGGCTTCGGTCATCGTGCGCGCCACCATCCGGTCCGACTCGCGGCGCCAGCTCGCGCGAGCATCCGCCCTTTCCTCAGGTCGGGTGTCGTCCCCCTGCCCCCGCACCCAGATGAAGTCGTCGAACCCCCGGTCGTACCCGTAGCCGCCCCGGATGAAGAAGGGCGTGTCGACCACCCCCATAGTCGTGTACCCGGCGCGCGAGAGCACCTCCGGGAGCGTCGGCAGATGATGCGGCAGCGGTTCCCACCCCATGTGCGTGCAGGAAAAGGTTCCGGTCAGGATGTCCGCCCTCGCCGGCATCGTCGGAAAAGACGCCACCAGATGGTTCTCGAAGACCACGCTCGAGCGCGCGAAGGCGTCCAGATGTGGCGTGCGGATGTACGCGTTGCCGTAGATGCCCAGATGGTCCCTGCGGAAGGTGTCCGAGACCACCACGAGTATGTTCGGACGGGCCTGCATGGCTCTCTCCTCCTGATCTTTCTTCCAGCTTCCTGCGAAGCGCTTCGAGATCAGAGCGAAGAGGGCGGCGCCCGACGTCCTGCACGGTACTGTCCACCCTCGAGCTCACCCCAACTCCCGAACGCCCCGAACGACCACCACGGAAGCCCGACGAACAACCCGAGTAGAAAGAGACGCATCATCTGCTGCGAGGCCCGGCGCAGAAAGAGCAACCCCCATCGGAAAATGCGACCGACGGACCTTGCCCCGATTGCCCGGAGAAGCCCCTCCCGAATGCCAGCCCACCTCACCGCTTCGTTGCGCATGACGCTACCCTTTCTTGATGATGAAACAAATAGCACAGATGAGTGGCCGGTGCAACGTGCCTGAAGGTGCTCCGCCGGGCTTGTATACTGCGGCGGAAGCATTCTCGATGCATGGTAAGGTGGTTGCGCTGTACAGAACGGTTGTAGTATATAATACAAGAATCGCACGCCGGAGGGTTGCATGTTGGCGGCGAGAGGTGGGAATGGATGGGTGACATCCGAGCCGGGGTGGTAGAAGAAGCTCTGCGCGTGGTCGAAGAGGCGGGGCGCGGGGGGCTGGAGCTCAGGGTGCTCGGGGGGGTGGCGGTCAGGCTGCGAGCCCGGGATGGGTTTGCAACGGTGTTCGAGCGGGAGTATGCGGATCTCGACTTCATCGCACCGAAGGGGACCTCTGCGGAGGCGCAGCGTTTCTTCGAGGGGCAGGGCTACAGGCCGCAGCGGCGCTTCAACACCATCTATGGCAAGGAGCGGCTGTTGTTCTTCGACGAGGAGCACGGGCGGCAGGTGGACGTGCTCGTCGGGAGGTTTCGGATGTGTCACGAGATCCCGCTCGGGGAGAGGATGACGCTCGAGCCCTTGACGATCCCGCTCGCCGAGCTTCTGTTGAGCAAGCTCCAGATCGTGGAGCTCAACGAGAAGGATGTTCGGGACGCGCTCGCGCTGCTCTTCGGGCACCCGGTGGAGGACGAGGACGGCGATTCCATAAACGGGGCTCAGGTGGCGCGGCTGTGCGCCGCCGACTGGGGGCTCTGGCGCACCATCACGGCCAACCTCGAGGTGCTCGAGGAGCATCTCGGGCGCTACGGGCTCCCCGAAGAGGGCAAGGAGAGGGTGTTGCGGGGCATCCGGCGGCTCGAGGAGAGGATAGAAGAAGAGCCGAAGACCCTCGGCTGGAGGATGCGCGCCAGGATCGGGGAACGCAAGCGCTGGTACGAGCTGCCCGAAGAGGTAGCGGGAGGACCCTGAAAGACGATGATATCCAGGCTGTTTTCGAGGAAGCCGACGACCAGGCTCTTCTTCGCCACCGACATCCACGGCTCCGAGGTATGCTGGAGGAAGTTCCTCAACGCGGCGAAGCACTACAAGGCCGACGTGCTGGTTCTGGGGGGAGACATGACCGGCAAGGCGCTCGTTCCGGTCGTCCAGGAAGGCGGGCGCTGGCGTGCCACGCTGCTCGAGAACAAACGCGAGTTCGAGAGCGAGGAAGAGGTGGAAGAGTTCGAGCGGCTGGTGCGCAGGAGAGGCTACTACCCGTTTCGCACCACCCCGGAGGAGGTGGCCCGGCTCGAGGCCGACGACACGCTGCGCGAGAGGCTGTTCCACGAGCAGATGCTCGGGACCATCGAGCGCTGGATGCGCCTCGCCGACGAGCGGCTCGCGCGGGAGGGCGTGGAGTGCTTCGTCTGTCCGGGCAACGACGACCAGTTCGAGGTCGACGAGATCATCGCTTCCGCGGAGAAGGTCCACCTGGCCGAGGGGAGGGTGGTCTCCTTCGGGGAATTTCAGATGGTCTCGACCGGCTGGTCCAACCGCACGCCGTGGGACACATACCGCGAGGAGGACGAGGAGGCTCTGGCGAAGAGGCTGCGCGAGATGATCTCGCAACTCGAGGTGCCGCCGGAGAGGGCGATCTACAACTTCCACTGCCCGCCTTATCACTCGGGGCTCGACGACGCGCCGGAGCTCACCGAAGACATGAGGCCCAAAGACGCCGGGCGCTCCACTGTGCCGGTCGGATCTCGGGCGGTGCGCGAGGCGATAGAAGAGGGGCAACCCGCGCTCTCGCTGCACGGGCACATCCACGAGGCCCGGGGCAACACCCGCATCGGGAGGACGCTGTGCATCAACCCCGGCAGCTCCTACGAGCAGGGGCAGCTCCTTGGCGCGGTCGTCGACCTCGACGGGGGGAAGAAAGTGAAGCGGTTCGTGCTGACCAGCGGATAAGAAAGGATTTTGAGAGATGGCTAGCGAAGACACCGCCAAGCCGCAGACCTCGGGCGATCTCTTCCAGCGGAGGGCCACGGGGCTTTTGCGCGGCTGGTCCGTGTGGGACGCGTTCATCTACTCGGCGTTCTCGATCAACCTGATCACACTCGGGCTCTACATCTTCTCCTCGGCCCCGTTCATCCCCAAGGGCGGTTTGATCTGGGCGATAGTACTCTCGGGGCTCTATCTGGTGTTCCAGGCGATAACCTACGCCTCGCTGATCGCGGTGATGCCGCGGGCGGGCGGCGACTACGTGTGGACGAGCCGCATCCTCGGGGGCGGTCCCGGGTTCGTGCTCGCGGTGACGGGCTGGTGGTTCATCCTCTGGCACTGGGTGCCGATCTACGCGAACATCCTCAACATCGAGGTGTTCATCCCGCTCTCGACGATCCTCGGGCTCGGCGGGATCGCGGGGTTCTTCGCCACCAAGACCGGGCTCTTCGTCTCCTCGCTCATCGTCGCCGCGCTCGCCTCGCTCTACATCTCGCTCGGGATGCGCACCTACGCCCGCATCCAGAAGTACTGCTTCTACGGCGGGCTCGTCGGGCTCGCGGTGATGATGTTGGTTCTGCTCTTCCACTCGCACGCGGACTTCGTCTCGGCGTTCAACGCGCAGGCCAGGCAGCTCTACGGGGCTTCCGGGGACGCCTACCAGAAGACGCTTTCCGCCGGGAAGGTGCCGGGGGCCTCGCCGGGCGGCTCGGCGTTCTACCCGACGCTCCTGCTCATCCCGATGGTCGTCTTCTTCAACCTCTGGTCCAACTGGGGGGCGACGCTCTACGGCGAGGTGCGCGGGGCCTCGGACTTCCGCAAGAACATCTACGCTATGGGCGGGGCGCTGCTCGCGACGACGGTCGCGGCGGTCGTGTTGCTCCTGCTGTTCGCCAAGACCTTCGGGTGGGGCTTCTACTACGCGGCCAACAACGCCTACTGGTCCGGCAAGGGGCCCGTCTCCGACTGGCCCTACCCGGGGATGCTCGCGGCGTTCTTCTTCGACAACCCGGTGTTGCAGTTCATCCTGGTCGGGCTTCTGGCGCTGTGGTTCTTCGGCTGGGTGGGGACGGTGTTCCTCTCCTCGACCCGCGTCGTCTTCGCCACCGCCTTCGACCGGTTGCTTCCGGAGGCGGTCGCCAGGACCTCGCGCAACGGCGTGCCCTACGTGGCGCTGCTGCTGATGCTCGTCCCCTCTATCGTGGTGAGCTACTTCTACGCCTTCGGGAAGAACTTCGCCGGCTACACCCTGGACGCGACGCTCGTGATCTCCATAACCTTCCTCGGCTCCGCGGTCGCGGCGGCGATTTTGCCCTGGCGCAGACCCGAGATCTACAACGCCTCCCCGATAGCCCGCTACAGGATCTTCGGGATCCCCCTCATCACGGTCTCGGCCACGGCGTTCGCGGTCTTCCTGCTCTTCTGCCTCTACGAGTGGGTGGTCCGACCGGTCTACGCCGTGAACAGCACCTCGTCCATCATCTACATGCTCATCCTCTACGCCGTCGCGCTCGTGCTCTACGTGGGGTTCCGCATCTACCGCCGCTCGCAGGGGATAGACATGAGCATGGTCTACAGTGAGATCCCGGAGGACTGATGTCCGTCTCCCGAGAGGGATGAGGCTGCTCGTTGACGCCGGGCTCTATTAGCGGACCTCCCGACCGGACTTTACGCGGGCTGCGATGTGGTCCCCACCGAGGTGGTAGGCGAGGTAGCGCCAGTCCGGGTCGTCGAGGAGCAGGATGTCCGCCCGGTAGCCGGGGGCGAGACGGCCGATCTGCTGGTGAAGTCCGAGTACATACGCGGCGTTGACCGTACACGCCGCGAGCGCCTGCGCCGGGGTGAGCCCGAGCCGGGTGCACCCCAGGTTCATCACGACCGGGAGCGAGGAGCAGAACGAGCTTCCGGGGTTGAAGTCCGTGGCGAGCGCTATGATGGCCCCCTCTTCGACCAGGAGTTTCACCGGAGGGTTCGGCAAACCGAGGAAGAGCCCGCAGCCCGGGAGAAGCACGGCGGCTGTGTCGCTTCTTGCAAGTAGCCTCGCACCCTCGTCGGAGGTGCTCTCCAGGTGGTCGGCGCTGCGTGCCCCCATCTCGAGCGCGAGGGGGAGTGCACCGCGCTCTGAGAACTGGTCGGCGTGCATCCGGAGCACGAGTCCATGCTCCCGGCACGCCGCAAGGTAGGGCCTCGCTTCCGGAACCTCGAACGAACCACGTTCGACGAAGATGTCCGCCGCTCTGGCGAGCTCTGCGGCCGCGGGCAAGACCTCACGGATCACGAACCCGAGGTATCCTCTGGCATCCTCGAACTCCGGGGGGACGGTGTGGGCGCCGAGGAAGGTGGGGTGCAGGTCTACCGGGTGGCGCTGGTCTACTTCCCGGATCGCCCGGAGCATCCTGAGCTCGGTCTCTCGGTCGAGCCCGTAGCCGCTCTTCACCTCGGCGGTCGTCGTCCCGCAGCAGAGCATCCAGTCCAGATGGCGTTCGAGCGCCGCCTCGAGCTCCTGCTGCGTGCCCCGGCGGGTCGCTTCCACCGTCGATAGGATGCCGCCGCCGGAGGCCTGTATCTCCTCGTAGGTTGCACCTCGACAGCGCAGCTCGAACTCATCGGCCCGGCTGCCGAGGAAGACCGCGTGGGTGTGGCAGTCGACGAGCCCTGGGACGGCGGACTTCCCCCTGCCGTCTACCGTCCTCGTGTTCTTCTGCGGCGGAAAGTCGCGCAGCACCTCCTCAGGTGGACCTACCGCGAGGATCCTCTCTCCGGAGACGGCGATCGAGGCCGGAGAATGGACCTCGAGTTTTCCGAACTCTTCCCTTCCTCTCTGGGGGCCTTTCCCTGCCGGGGAGACGGCGGATGCGAGGTCGTGGATGAGGAGTGTGGGACGGGTCATCGCTCCTCCCTGCGGTAGACCTGCTTCCCGGCGACCCAGGTCGCCGAGACCACCGAGGCGTCCGCTCCGAAGACGAGCGCCGAGGTCAGATCTTCGGGTTCGATGTATGCCAGCGCCGGGTGGTCAAGATCTATCTCGATGAAGTCCGCCGGAGAGCCTGGCTCGAGCGCCTCCTTTTGCCAACCCACTTGCAGCAGCCACGCCGCCGTGGAGGGGTCGTCTTCTCTCACCAGCACGCCCCTCCTCTGTGAGATGCGGCGGGCGTTGGTCTCCAGCTCTCTTAGCTCTTCAAAGGGGTCTATCCTGACCTGCGAGTCGGAACCGATCGAGAGATCGATGCCCCGCTCGAAGATCTGCCGGGCCGGTAGAAAGCCGTCCCCGAGGTTGCCTTCGGTCGTGGGGCAGGCGCAAACCCGCGAGTCGTACTCTGAGAGCAGGTCCAGCTCGCGCTCGCTCGCGTGGGTGGCGTGGATCACGGTGGTGCGCGGTCCGAGGGATCCCGTCTTCACGAGTAGTTCGATCGGCGTCAGCCCGTGCTCTGTTTTGCACTCCTCTACCTCGCGCACCTGCTCGCAGGCGTGGATGTGGAGGGGGAGCCCGTGCTCTTTTGCGTAGGCTGCGAGGTCTTCCAACCATTCTCGTGGCACCGCGCGCACGCTGTGGGCGGCGATCCCCACCTCGAGGAGCGGCCTCTGCGACGCCCAGATCGACAGCTCCTCGACCCGTTTTAGGAAGACCTCCGGTTTCGGGTCTCGGAAGCGGGGGATGCCGCCGCGAGCGTAAGCTGCAGGCAGGAGGAGCAGCCTGATCCCTGCTTCCCCGGCCGCCTCCGCTACGACCTCCGCCGACGCTTTGGGGTCTTCGTAGAGCGTGCCGTCGGGCCGGTGGTGAAGGTAGTGGAACTCCGAGACCGATGTGTAGCCGGCGCGCAGCATCTCGCGGTAACAAGCGAGGGAGATCCCCTTAAGCTCCTGGAGCGTGAGGTCTTGCGCCAGACCGTACATGGTCTCCCGCCAGGACCAGAAGTCCCCGGTTCGCTCGGAGCGGCCGCGCAGCGCCCTCTGGAAGGCGTGACTGTGGTCATTGACGAAGCCGGGGGCGAGCGCACGACCCGGGAGGCGCTCCCCCTCCCCGGACGGGCCGAGCCGGGTTATGATCCCGCCCTCGAAGCTCACCCCAATCCCGGAGCGGACTCCGCGAGAGTCCAGGATGAGATCCGGAAGCAGCGTGGTGCTCAAGGTTGCTCCCGCATCGGCAGGCGCACGCCACGCTCGTCGGCCACCTCTACCGCACGCTCGTAGCCGGCGTCGGCGTGCCGGATCACACCGGTCGCCGGGTCGTTGGTGAGCACCCGCTCGAGCTTCTGCGCCCCGAGGCGCGTGCCGTCGGCAACGGTGACCTGCCCGGCGTGTATCGAGCGGCCGATCCCGACGCCGCCTCCGTCGTGGATCGAGACCCAGGCGGCGCCGCTCGCGACGTTTGCCATCGCGTTCAAGAGCGGCCAGTCGGCGATGGCGTCCGATCCGTCGCGCATCCCTTCGGTTTCCCGGTAGGGGGAGGCGACCGAGCCGGCATCCAGGTGGTCGCGTCCGATGACGATGGGGGCCGAGAGCTCCCCTCTCTCTACCATCTCGTTGAAGCGCAGCCCGGCGAGATGCCGCTCACCGTAGCCGAGCCAGCAGATCCTCGCCGGAAGCCCCTGGAAGCGCACCTTCTCTTCCGCCATTCGTATCCAGCGCGAGAGCGATTCGTTCTCGGGGAAGAGCTCCAGTACCGCCCGGTCGGTCTTCATTATGTCCTGTGCCTCACCGGAGAGCGCGACCCAGCGGAATGGTCCCTTACCCTCGCAGAAGAGCGGCCTTATATAGGCCGGGACGAAGCCGGGGAAGTCGAATGCCCGCTCGTATCCGGCCCTACGGGCCTCCTCGCGGATCGAGTTGCCGTAGTCGAAGACCTCGGCCCCCGCGTCCAGAAAGCCGACCATCGCCTCTACGTGGCGGGCCATCGACTCCCTGGCGCGCTCCACCAGGCCCTCAGGGTCGCGCCTTCTCTCCTCCTCCCACTCCTCGAATGCGATCCCGGTGGGCAGGTAGCGCAGCGGGTCGTGCGCGGAGGTCTGGTCGGTCACCACGTCGACCTCGAACCCGCGCCGCAATACCTCCGGGATCAACTCGGAGGCGTTCCCGAGCACGCCTATGGAGAGCGGTCGCCGCTCGTGCCTCGCCTCGTCGGCGAGCCGGAGGGCGTGGTCGAGGTCGTCGGCCTTGACGTCCAGGTACCCATGCTCCACGCGCCGTTCGATGCGCGAGGGGTCGCACTCGACGCAGATCGCCACCCCTCCGTTCATCGTTATCGCGAGCGGCTGGGCACCACCCATCCCGCCGAGGCCCGCTGTAAGCGAGACGGTGCCTTCGAGGGAGCCCCCGAAGCGCTTGCGGGCCACCGCGGCGAAGGTCTCGTAGGTTCCCTGCAGGATGCCCTGGGTGCCGATGTAGATCCAGGAACCCGCGGTCATCTGGCCGTACATCGTGAGCCCGAGCCGCTCCAGCCTGCGAAACTCCTCCCAACTCGCCCACTCCCCGACCAGGTTGGCGTTGGCGATGAGGACCCGCGGCGCCCACTCGTGGGTCTTCAGCACCCCGACCGGCTTCCCGGACTGCACGAGCAGGGTCTCGTCGTCCCGCAGCTCCTGCAGCGTGGCGATGATCGCGCGCAGGCAATCCCGGTTGCGGGCGGCCTTGCCCGACCCGCCGTAGACGACGAGGTCTTCCGGGCGCTCGGCCACCTCGGGGTCGAGGTTGTTCATGAGCATCCGCATCGCAGCCTCCTGCGGCCATCCCTTGCAGGAGAGTTCGGACCCTCTCGGTGCCCGGACGAATTTGGTCCGCTGGCTCATCTGTTTATTCCCTCCTAGCCCGTCTTGTACCGAAGAAGTTTCGGCAACAGCTTGATCAGGACCTCGAAGCAGCTCTCCACGTCTTTCCAGGCCACCTCCTCTTCGGGAGCGTGGCTCACGCCGTTGGTCGAGGGTACGAAGAGAAGGGCGGTCGGTGCGAGCTCCGCCAGGTGCTGGGCGTCATGACCGGCGAAGCTTGGCACCCGGGCGAACTTCACCCCGGCCTCCCGGCACGACGCCTCAACCGCGTCCACCACGTCCCGATCCATAATCTTTGGTTCGGCATAGGATAACTTCTTACAATACAACCCAACCCCGCGACGGGACGCGGCGTCTTCCGCGCCACGAAGCAGCCGCTGTGTCACTTTATCCCTCTCCGTGACATCCGTGGAGCGCAGGTCCACCCCCAACGCCACCTCTCCCGGCACGGCCGTCAGAGAGTTGGGGTGTACCTCTATCCTGCCGGCGGTGACGATGGTCGAGGAAGACTCCTTCGAGAGACGCTCGGCGAGCAGAACGGCTTCGGCGGCCGCGCACAGGGCGTCTCTGCGCTCCTGAGGAGGCAGCTCTCCAGAGTGCCCGGTGGCGCCGGAGAAGCGGAGCTCGTAGCGCACCGGACCGGCCACCACGGTTGCCACACCCAGCTGTGCACCAAGGTTGGCCAGATGGCGACGCTGCTCTATGTGAACCTCGGCGTGTGCTCTGAGCCTCCCGAGCACGTTCCTGTCCTCCAGACGTGGGATGTCGGAGAGTTTCTGCAGGAAGTCCGCCCTTGCCTCATGGGCGCTCACCCCCTTCGCATCCAGCATTTCGGCCAGATCCGCCTCCGAGAGCTTGCCGGCCAGCGAACGAGAACCCAGGGTTCCAGCGCCGAACCGGGGTGCCTCCTCGGCCGCACAGATCAGCACCCCGAAGGGGCCTCTGAGCTCCTCCGTTGCTTCGATGGCGAGCAGCGTGCCCAGGGCGCCGTCGAACCTGCCGCCATCTGGAACGGTATCTACGTGTGAGCCGCTGGTCACGAACGGGCCTTCGGCTTCGGGTAATCCCCAAAGGTTGCCGAAACGATCGAGCCTCGCCTGCAGGGAAGCTTCTTCCAACCAGCTCGCTACCAGGCGCATGGCCTCGGCTTCGGCCAGAGAGTAGGCTGGTCTGTTCGCTCCCGAAGATCCTCTGGCAAGCTCAAACAGCTGCTGTATCCGCTTCCGGAAGCGTTCCAGGTCCACTTACATGGTCCCTTCGGCCCGTTCGAGACCGGGATCTGTTGGGTTTTGAGTGATATCCGGCACCGTCCTGTCGGCCACCAGGTAGTAAAGACCACCGGCCAGGATGATCCCCACCAACCAGGAGATGTCCGCACCCCCCATGTATTTGGACAGAGGACCCGTATAGAGCGCAGAGTTCATGAACGGCACCTGGATGACTATGGTCAGGATATAGACGGCGATAGTCTTCCAGTTGATCGCCTTGTATATGCCGTTTTTCTTGAAAAGTTCGGGTATCGAATACGAGCCGTGCTTGACGAAGTAGAAGTCCACGAGGTTGATCGCCGTCCAGGGGATAAGGAAGAACGCCAGGAGGAGGATGAACTCCTCGAAGAGGCCAAGGAAGTTGCCCTGACCCCAGATCGCTATGGCGCTCCCAATGGCTGCGGCTACCGAGGAGATGATGATTCGCAGGGTTCTGCCGGCAACCCTCAGGTTCACAAAGGATGTTAGCGTGGTGGTAAGCGACATGAACGACCCGTAGAGGTTCATCACGTTCACTGCGAATATGCCTAGAGCTATGACTATGAGGATCAGCCAGGAGAAGGAAGCCCCCAACAAGTGACTCAAATATCCCGAAGTGTTGGCTGAGATCTCCTTGAGCGCGATCGTCCCGGCCATCGCCCCCATGATCATCATCCAGGAGGTGCCTATCACCGATCCCAGATACGTCCACCAGAAGGTGCTGCTTATCGAGGTGTCTTCCGGAAGATACCTCGAGTAGTCGGCTACGTACGGTGCGTAGGTGATCTGCCAGGTGGCCGGGATGGATATCGCCAGCAGGATGTTGCCGGCCGTTATGCCGTGTGCTGCGTAATGTTCCGGCAGGGAACCGATGAGTTTGATCGTCACGATCGCGAATATTACCGCGAATATATAGGCAACCACTCGGTCGTAACGATGCACCATGTCGTAGCCGAAGACGGCCAGAACGAGGGTGAGCGCGTTGCAGATTATTATGCCGGGCGCGATGGGGATGTGGAGCAGCCCCGCTATCGCCTGGCCACCGAGGACCGCGCTGCTGGAGAAGAACCCTATGTACATCAGGATAACGAGTATCAAGGGCAGAACGGCCCCGAACATCCCAAACTGTGCCCGGCTTTGGATCATCTGTGGAAGCCCCAGCTTGGGTCCCTGCGCCGAATGGTAGGCCATGAATATGGCCCCTATGAGGTTCCCGACGATGATGGTGATGATTGCCCAGGTGAGGTTGAGACCGAGCGATATGGCAATGATGCCGGTCGCCACGGCGGTCACCTGCATGTTGGCCGAAAACCATACCGTGAACAGAGAATTCGCCCGCCCATGGCGCTCGCTGCTCGGTATGTGCTCGATGCTTCTTCGCTCTATGTTCATAACGCCACTTCCTCCTCGCCCTCTTACTATGTTGTGAATAATATTATTCTTAAACGGCGTATGTCAAGCGCTTTTTGTATAATTTTATTTAGAGCTGGATCTCCAATTTGATAGGATCTTCGTCGTGTAGACATGAGATCATGGAGTTCTTGCATTGGGGAAGAAGGACGAGATGGAGGAGCGCATACCGGGTGAGCATACTGCCGTGGCAAGATCTCGGCTCAGCAAGCTGTCGGCTCTATTCAGCCAACGCAGGTTAACGCCGGCGCAACGTCGTATAGCGCGTTATATCATGGACCATCCGAAAGAGGCTACTTTCCTTTCTAGTTCCGAGCTGGCAATGCGGGTGGGGGTGAGTCAACCTTCCGTCGTGCGGCTCTCGGCGGCGCTCGGATTCAGTGGTTATACAGAGTTTCAAGAAGAGCTACGAAAGATAGCATTGAGCGAAGACGTTGAGAATAGAGAAGAGAATAAGTTTCAGGCCGCTGCTACGGCTGAGATCTCCAACCTGTATGCTCTCAGAGAATTTTTGCGAAACGAGAAGGTGATTCGCGAGGTAGGGGAAAGACTTTCTAGATCCCGGCCTCTCGTAGTGCTTGGATTGCGGGCTTCGGCGCCGGTAGCCGGCTATTTCGCATATTTCGCGTCCAAGATCCATCCCGAGGTGGTGCTTTTGACGACCGGCGGAAGCACGGCCATGGACCGTCTTGCTCACGCCAGCCAGGCGGGGGCCAGTTGGATGCTTTGTTTCCTGATGCCCCGGCATCCTAGAGAGACCCTTGAGATCATGCTGTACGCCAAGAGGTTGGGTATGAGCATGGCGACCGTAACGGATAGAGCTCCTGAGTCCATAGTCAGCGTGAGCGACATGATTCTGCCGGCGGAAGTTGGTACGAGGCTCGTCTTCGACTCACAGGCTGCAGCGATGGTGCTTGCAGGAGCACTGCTGGAAGCAGTGTCCGATGCGGCTCCACGCCGTTCTCAAAAGCGCCTGGAAGATTTCGAGCGGAGGGCGGCCGAGTTTAAGTGGTTTGTAACCGAGTAGAACGCCGGTGTGTTTTAGGGCAGGGTTTATCTTCACCTTCCATCTTTTCCGACAGGCTCGTCGGCTTTCTCCACGGCCTCGAGGAGTTCCCCCGAGCGGACTATCTCCGAGAGCCTCTTCAGGTGCGTGTGCAGCGGGAAGTCGTGCCGCATAAAGGGCACCTCTCTCCGAATGCGACGTCGGGCGGCCTCGGTGGCCGCTGCGGGTTTCAGGGGGGAGCGCAGATCGAGGGCCTGCGCGGCGCAGAGTGCCTCGACGGCCAGGATGCCACACAGGTTGTCCAGAACCCTGCGCAGCTTGCGCCCGGCGCTCCAGCCCATCGAGACGTGGTCCTCCTGCATCGCCGAGGTGGGGAGCGAGCCGGTACTCGCGGGACCGGCGAGACGGCGGTTCTCCTCGGCGAGCGAGGCGGCGGTGTAGTGGGCTACCATGAAGCCGGAGTCGGTGCCGGCGTGTGGGGCGAGAAACGGTGGGAGCCCCTGCGAGCGTGCGGGATCCAGCATGCGGTCGATCCTGCGCTCGGTGATCGCACCGACCTCCGAGGCCGCTATCGCGAGGAAGTCGAGCGCGAAGGCCACCGGTTCCCCGTGGAAGTGCCCGCAGCTCTCGACCGAGCCGTCCTCGAGCACGAGCGGGTTGTCCGTGACGGAGGAGAGCTCCCTCTCGGCGACCTCCCGGCAGAAGCGCAGCGTATCCCGCGCGGCCCCGTAGACCTGCGGGGTGCACCTTAGCGAGTAGGCATCCTGCACCAGGTGGGGCGAGGCGCGGTGGGAGGCGACGATCTCGCTCCCCGCGAGCAGCCGATATATGTGCCGGGCGCTCTCGAGCTGCCCGGGGTGGGGACGCAGCCGGTGCAACTCCTCCCGGTAGACCCTGTCGGTTCCCAGAAGAGCCTCGATGGACATCGCCGCCGTCAGCTCGGCCGTCTCCACGAGCAGGGTGAGATCTTCGAGGGCGAGCGTGAGCATCCCGAGCATCCCGTCGGTACCGTTGACGAGCGCGAGCCCCTCCTTGACCTCGAGGGAGACCGGCTCGAGACCGGCTCTGCGCAGCGCGTCGGCCGCAGGGGCCACCTCTTCGTCGTCGAGTACCCATCCTTCGCCCGTGAGGCACAGCCCGACGTGGGCCAGGGGGGCCAGGTCCCCGCTCGCCCCGAGCGAGCCGTGCTCGGGGACGGCCGGTACGATCCCGGAGTTGAGGAGCTCTACGAGCGCCCGGGCGATCTCCACCCTCACGCCCGAGTAACCCGCGCACAAAGTCTTTGCCCGGATCGCCATCATCGCCCGGACGACCTCCGGCTCGACGTACGGACCCATCCCTGCGGCGTGGCTCCGTAGCAACGCGTGCTGCAGCTGACGGCGCTCTTCTGGGGGGATGCGGGTTGTGGCGAGGGCCCCAAAGCCGGTCGTCACCCCGTAGACTGCCTCCTCGCCAGAGGCGATCCGCTCGACGCGCACCCGTGAGCTTTGCATCCTCTCGCGTGCATTTTTGGAGAGGGTAAGCCTCGCTCCGCGCCGGGCGACGTCCGCCACGCCCCCGAGATCGAGCGCCTCTGCAGCTATCTCTCGGGTGCCCGCAGATCTCCGGTCCATCCTCTGCAGGTCCTCCTTCCCCGATGCTCCCGCAGTAATTCTAAGCCCGTTCAGGGGATCGGGAGGGTGAGGCCGCCGTCGATGCGGATGGTCTGGCCCCGGATCATCTCGGCCTCCTTCGAGCAGAGGAAGAGCGCCAGGTTCGCCACGTCGTCCGCGGTGAGCATCCGGTGGTAGGGGAGCCGGCGCTCTATCTCGGCCCACTGCTCCTCTATACCGGGGAAATGCTTGTGGGCGTCGGTGGCTATCGCCCCGGCGGAGATGGCGTTCGCGTTGATGTTGCGCTCCGCTAGTTCGACCGCGAGGTAGCGCACGAGCGACTCCACGGCCGCCTTGCTCGGCCCGACGCTCCCGTAGTTCGGGAAGACCCGCTCCGAGCCGAAGGAGGAGAGCGCCAGGATCGCCCCGCCCTCTTCGGGCATGAGCCTCGAGGCGTGCTGGGCCCCGAGCAGGAGCGCCCGGGTGTTGACGTTCATCGTCCAGTCGAAGCCTTTGGCGTCTATCTCGCTCACGGGCCGGTTGCGCCCGGAGGCGGCGTTGTGGACGAAGACGTCGAGCCGGCCGAAGCCTTCCCCGACCTGATCGAAGAGATGCTCTATCTGTTCTTCCCTGGAGAGGTTCGCCCGCACGAGCAGCGCCCTGCGCCCGAGTCTCTCGACCTCCGCGGCGACCCCGCGGGCCTCCTTCGCGCTCCTGAAGTAGTGGACGACGACGTCCGCGCCCTCCCCGGCGAACCGGACGGCGAGCCGGCTCCCGATCCCGCGCGAGCTTCCCGTAACCAGGACGACCTTCCCCGCGTAGCGCTCCACTCTACACCTCCGGCCTGATCACGACGCGCCCCGTGCGCCCCG
This sequence comes from Rubrobacter sp. M3-4, assembly GCF_059772285.1. Classification (NCBI taxonomy): domain Bacteria; kingdom Bacillati; phylum Actinomycetota; class Rubrobacteria; order Rubrobacterales; family Rubrobacteraceae; genus Rubrobacter; species Rubrobacter sp. M3-4. The sequence goes on along the minus strand of NZ_JCBAJP010000009.1, from coordinate 80,042 downwards.
GCTGGCGGAAGACTTCCTCTATCTCCGCGAGCGGGCGCACCTCCGCGACCATCGCCTCCAGCAGGGCGGGCTCTATCCGCCCCGAGCCCGCCCACCCGACCAGCGTCCTCGCGTCCTCGACGGTCGCGGCGTAGCTCCCGGCGACCACGATCCCCCGCCTCACCCAGTGCGAGATGGGGGGGAGGGGGCCTCCTCCCTCGTCCTCCATCCCGACGACGCAGAGCCTCCCCCCCGGCCGCAGGAGCCCCATCGCGAGCCCGACGCTCCGCACGCTCCCGGCCGTATCCAGGACGACGTCCACCCCGCCGCCGGACCACCGCCGGACCTGGCGTACGAGAGAGCGCTCCGTCCCCTCCGCGGTACTCCACAGCTCCTGCGCCCCGAGGCGTTCCGCGAGCCCGCGCAGGACCCCATCCGGTTTCCTGCGGGTGACGAGGGCCGTGGCCCCGGCCCCCATCGCCCGGGCGCCCAGCAGTGCACCGAGCCCGAGCCCGCCGCCTCCGACGACGGCGACGCTCTCGCCCGCCTCGAGGTGCACGACCGAGCGCAGGGCGTGAAACGGGGTCGCCACCGCGTCCATGAGGAGCCCGGCGGCGAGGAGCGGGACGTCCTGCGGCAGCGGGATCACCCGGTCCTCCGGCACCGCGACCCGCTCGGCGTAGCCCCCGGGGCGGTGGTAGCCTATGACCTGCTGCGCCAGGCACAGGCTCTCCTGGCCGGACGAGCACAGCCGGCAGGAGCCGCACGGTACGATCGGGAAGACCGCGACCGACCTGCCGTCGACGTATCCCGAGATCTCGTGCCCGAAGACCGCGGGGAAGACGGTCCCGGTAGGAGCCGTCGCCCCGGCGGCGATCTGACGGTCCGACCCGCAGACCCCGCAGCCGGCGACCTCGACGACGATTTCCCCCTCGTCCGGTTCGGGTTCGGGTACCTCCCCGAGCCGGAATCCTCCCTCGGGGTCGAAGAGGGCAGCCCTCACCGGCTCTCTTCGCGCTCGCGGCGGCGCGCCTCGGCGAGGAGCCGCTCGGCGATCGTCATCTTCTGCATCTCCGCCGTCCCTTCCTCGAACCACAGCGAGCGGGCGTCGCGGTAGAGGCGCTCCACCGGGCTGCCGGAGAGGTAGCCCACGCCGCCGAAGGTCATGAGCGCGCCGTCGGTCACCCTGCCGACCATCTCTATCGCGTAGGCCTTCGCCCGCGCGGCCTCCCGGGCTATCTCCTCCCCCGCGTCGAACTTCCTGGCGGCCTCCAGGCACAGGAGGCGTCCGGCGGCGACCGCGACGTCCATCTCCGCCAGGCGCATCTGGATCGCCTGCCGGCTCGCTATCGCCTTTCCGAAGGTCCTGCGCCGGCGGGCGTATGAGACCGCCCGGTCGAGCGCCTCCTGCGCGAGCCCGACCGCGCTCTGGGCGATGCACGCCCGGCTCTGGTCCAGAAAGCCCCTGACAGCGACCTCGAAGCCGCCGCCGACCTCGCCGAGGACGGCCTCCTCCGGAACGGCGCACTCTTCGAAGGTGATCACGGCGTGGTCGCAGCCGTGGTCGCCCATCATCTCGGGCATCTCCTCGATGCGCATCCCCGGCTGATCTCTGGGGACGAGGAAGGCGGTGAGACCCGCCCTGCCGACCTCGGCGTCGGTCTTCGCGACGACGGCGAAGACGCTCGCGCGCCGGGCGAAGGTGATGAGGTGCTTTTTGCCCCGCAGGACGTAGCGGCCGTTCTCGTATGTGGCGGTCGTCTTCAGGTCTATCCCGGTCCCGGCGTCGGGTTCGGTGAGCGCGAAGGCGACGAGCTTCTCGCCGCGGGCTATCTGCGGGAGCCACTTTCGCCGCTGCTCCTCGCGGCCCTGGCCCACCGTGCGCCAGATGCTGTTGAACGCGTGGCAGGCCATCCGGATCGCACCGTGGCAGCGTGAGATCTCCTCCAGGATGGGGAAGTAGAGCGAGAGCGGAAGCCCTTCCCCGCCGGCCCACCGCGGCTGGGTGAGGCTGAAGAAGCCGAGCTCCCTGAGCCTCTCCCACAGCCCGTCGGGGATCTCACCGGTGCGCTCTATCTCTTCGCCCCACGCCTCGGCCTCCCCGAGCCGGAAGGCCCTGGCCCGCTCGCGCAGCTCCCCGGCCCGCCGGGCGAGGTCTTCGGTGGCCGCCTGGCTCAACGGCTGCCCGCCTCCACCACGAGCGGCATCTGCCTGAGGTCCTTGCGTTTGGTCTTGCCGGAGTGGGTCATGGGGAACTCCTCCATGAAGACGAGCCCGTCGGGGAGCTGGAAGCGCGCGAGACCCCGTTCCCTCAGGAACTCGTGCAGTTCCTCGAGCGAGAACTCCTCTGCGCCCTCGTTCAGGATCACGCACGCCACCGTGCGCTGCCCGAGCGTGGGGTCCGGCGCGCCGACGACGACGGCCTGGTCTATGGCCTCGTGCTCGCCGAGGACGTCCTCTATCTGCTTGGGGTCTATCTTGGTCCCGCCGCGGTTGATGATGTCGTCCGCGCGGCCCATGAAGGTGTAGCGGCCCTCCTCGTCTTTGCGCAAGAGATCCCCGGAGTGGAACCAGCCCTCCGAATCCCACCGCTCGGCGGCGGCCTTCGGGTTGTTGTAGTAGCCGGCGCAGAAGGAGGGGCCGCGGCAGAGCATCTCGCCCGGCTCCCCGACGGGCACCTCGTTGCCGTCGTCGTCCACCAGCCGCACCTCCATCCCCGGCAGCGGCCGTCCGACGGTCTTGCTTATCGCCTCTATCGGGTCGTCGGGGAGGGTGATGGACATCCCGAGCCCTTCGGTCCAGCCGAACATGCAGCTCACCGTGATCCCGGAGTCCTCCTGCAGACGCCGCAGGATGGGGCTCGGCACCGGCCCGCCGGCGTAGATGAACAGCCGGGCGTTCGTGGTGTCTATCTCCTTGAGGCGCGGGGCGTTGGCGACGTGGATGACGTGCGGCGGCGCCCCGACGAGGTAGGTCGGCTTCTCCTCCTCCATCCAGCGCATCACCCGCGAGGCTGCGAAGTGCTCCATCAGGAGCATCCTGCCCCCGGTGTAGACCGGGAGGTTCACCCCGACGAGCATCCCGGTCTGGTGGCTTATCGGGGCGAGACACAGCGTCGCCTCACCGGCTTTGTGCCCGTAGAGCTTCTCGTAGGAGCGGTCGCCGTAGATGTAGTTGGCGTGCAGGTGCAGCGTCTCCTTCGGCGAGCCGGTCGTCCCGGAGGTGAAGACCATCACGAACGGGTCGAGTGCCTCCGGCCGGTTGGCCCGCTCGACGTCCTCCGGCGGCCGCTCGCCGGAGGATCGTACCTCCTCGAAGGAGAGGACGTCCTTCGGGTAGTCCTCTCCGCCCTGCACGATGACGTGTTCGAGCGTGGGGCTGGCGTCGCGGATAGCCCGGGCGTTCTCGGCCGTCGGCTCCCCGCGATAGTTCTCGGTGACGACGAGTACCCTCGCCCCGGCCTTCTCGATGCTCTGGGCGACGGCATCCCGGCTGAGGTCCACCTGCAGCTGCACCCCGACCGCCCCGATCCTGACGGCCCCGTAGAGCGCGACGACGTAGTCGAGGCTCGTCGGCAGCTGCAGCGCGACCCGGTCGCCTTTTCGCACCCCGAGCTCGAGTAGCTTCGCCGCGACCGCCCCGGCCTCCTCCCACAGCTCCCGGTAGGTGAGGGTGCGCCACTCGTCGCGGTGGACGAAATCGGGGTACTCGCGCGCGTTGCGCTCCATCTTCTCGGCGAAGGTCTCCTCCGTCCAGTACCCGGCTTTCTGGTACTCCCGGATCCTCTCCTCGGTCAGGACCATCCCGGGGAAGCGCTCTACCATCTGCAAACCACCCCCTTGCGTCCTTACTGGAGCTGGGACTCTACGTAGTCCGCGACCCGCGAGACCGTCATCACCCGGTTGAACTCCGACTCGGGGATCTCGATCCCGAACTCCTCCTCTAGCGCGGCCGCGAGCTCGGTGAGGTCGAGCGAGTCCGCCCCGAGGTCGTAGACGAAGTTGTCCTCGTCTTTGACCTCGTCGGCCGCGACCTGCAGGTTCGCCCCCACAACCTCGCGGACCTTCTTCTCGATCCAGGCCCGATCCGGCCTCTGCTTCTCCTGTGCCAAGATGAACCTACCTCCTGCTTCGGCTCGTGCCCGCGGAAGACCAGCGGCCCTGCCGCCGGCCTCCCGTCTATTGAAGCAGATTACACCGGCGGGGAGCGGGGCACAAACGCTCTAGCCGCGCCCGACCCCGTACTCGAGCCCGTCGACGAGCGCCTGCCAGCTCGCCTCGATGATGTTCTCTCCGACCCCGACCGCGCCCCAGACCCGCTTGCCGTCGGTCGAGTCGATCAGGACGCGCGTGGTGGCGGCGGTCGCCCGGTGCTCGTCCAGGATGCGCACCTTGTAGTTGGAGAGGTGTATGCCCGCGAGCTGCGGGTAGTGGGGCTCTATCGCCTGCCGCAGCGCCCGGTCGAGCGCGTTGACCGGCCCGTTGCCCTCGGCGGTCGAGATGACCCGCTCCCCGCCGACGCGGAGCTTTATCGTCGCCTCGACGGTGGTCTCCCCGTCGGCGCGCTTCTCGGAGATGATCCTGAAGCTCTCCAGCTCGAAGAGCGGCTCGTGCTTCCCGGAGGTCCGCTCTATGAGCAGGGCGAGCGAGGCGTCGGCGGCCTCGTAGTGGTACCCCGCGTGCTCCCGGCGTTTTATCTCGGCGAGAACCGCAGAGACGTCCCCAACCTCGAGCCCGAGCTCTTTCGCCTTCGCCCGCAGCGAGTTCTTCCCGGCCAGCTCCCCGACCGGTGTGCGCCTGCGGTTGCCGACCGCCTCGGGGGGGACGTGCTCGTAGGTCGAAGGATCCCGCGAGACGCCGTCCACGTGCAGCCCGCCCTTGTGCGCGAAGGCGCTGTGGCCCACGTATGGCCGGTGGGCGTCCGGGGTGAGGTTCATGACCTCCGAGACGAAGTTCGAGACCTCGGTGAGCCGGGACAGGTTCTCCGGCGGGAGCACCTCGAGCCCCATCTTGAGCTGCAGGTCGGCTATCGTGGTGATGAGGTCACAGTTGCCGCAGCGCTCCCCGACCCCGTTTATCGTGCCCTGCACCTGCGTCGCCCCGGCCTCGACCGCAAGTAGCGCGTTCGCCACCCCGCATCCGGCGTCGTTGTGGGTGTGGATGCCTATCTCGACGTCGGAAAACTCCTTTACGGTGCGCGATACGATCGCCTTTAGCTCGGTCGGGAGCGTCCCGCCGTTGGTGTCGCACAAGACGAGCGAGGAGGCCCCGGCCTCGGCCGCCGCCCGGAGCACCGAGAGCGCGTGTTCGGGATCGTCGCGGAACCCGTCGAAGTAGTGCTCGGCGTCGAAGATGACCTCCTTGCCCGCCTCGACGAGGTAGGAGACGGTGTCCCTGATCGCCTCCAGGTTCTCCTCCGGCGTGATCCCGAGCACCTTCTCCACGTGCAGCCGCCAGCTCTTGGCGACGATGCACGCCGCCGGGGCGGAGAGGCGCGGCAGGAGCGAGACCGCCGGGTCGTCCTTGGCCCGGCTGCTGGCCCGGCGGGTGCGGGTGAAGGCGACGAGCCTCGCGTTCTCGAGCTCTGCGGCGTCGAAGTTCTCGAAGAGCTCCAGGTCCTTGGGGTTCGAGGCGGGGAATCCGGCCTCTATGTAGTGGATGCCCAAAGAGTCCAGGACGCGCGCGATGCGCAGCTTGTCCTCGCTGGTGAGGCTCACCCCCTCGCGCTGGGTGCCGTCGCGCAGCGTCGTGTCGAAGAGCTTTATGCTCATCGTGCCACCGCCTGCTTCAGGTGCCGGATCACGGCCTCCTTCGCCTCCTGCGTCGTCGCCTGTCCGCCGAGATCGGACGTGAGCACGCCCTCCTCCATCGCGGAGCGGACCGCTCCCTCGATCGCCCCGGCCGCCTCGGGGCTGCCGAGCGAGTAGCGGAGCATCATCGCCGCCGAGAGGATCGTCGCGTAGGGGTTCGCCCTGCCGGTCCCGGCGATGTCCGGGGCCGAACCGTGCACCGGCTCGAAGAGCCCCGGCGAGCCCTCCTCGCCCAGGGAGGCGCTCGGGAGCATCCCCATCGATCCGGGCAGCACCGCCGCCTCGTCGGAGAGGATGTCGCCGAACATGTTCTCGGTCAGGATCACGTCGAAGCGGGAGGGCTCGCGCACCAGGAACATCGCCGCCGCGTCGACGAGCAGGTTGTCGAGCTCCACGTCCGGGTATTCCTTCGCGACCTCCGCGACCACCCGACGCCACATCCGGCTCGTGGCGAGCACGTTCGCCTTGTCGACCGAGGTCACGCGCCCCTTTCGCAGCCTCGCGGCCTCGAATGCGACCCGCGCGACCCGCTCGACCTCCTCCCGGCTGTAGAGGCACAGGTCGCTCGCCCTCTCGGTCCCCTCCTCTTTCTCGCCGAAGTAGATCCCGCCGGTCAGCTCCCGGACGATGAGGAGGTCCACCCCCTCGACCAGCTCCGGCTTGAGCGGCGAGGAGGACAGCAGGGAGGGGAGGGCCGAGACGGGCCTGAGGTTCGCGAAGACGCCGAGCTCCCGACGCAGCGCGAGGAGCCCCGCCTCCGGACGTACCTCGGCCCCGTCGAAGTCCGGGTGACCCACCGCGCCGAGCAGCACCGCGTCGGACTCGCGCGCCAGACGGGCGGTCTCTTCGGGCAGGGGCTCCCCGGACGAGCGGATCGCGGCCGCCCCGATCTCACCCTCCTCGAAGGCGAGCTCCAGGTCGAAGGCAGAGGATGCCGCCTCGAGCACCTCGCGGGCCGCCCCGACGACCTCGGGGCCTATCCCGTCCCCGGGCAGCAGCAGTACGCGCCTCACCTCGCCGCCCATTCCGCCCCCACCCGGCTCGCCGCGTGGACGTTGACCGCCCGCACGTACGCCTTCGCCGCGCCCTCGACCACGTCCTGCGAGAGCCCGCGGCCCGAGTACTCGGAGCCGTCGATCTCCACCGTGACCCGCACCTCGCCGAGGGCGTCCTTCCCGCCGGTCACGGCGTCTATCCGGAACTCCTTCAGGCGTCCCCGGATCCCGGTCGCCGCGTCTATCGCCCGGAAGACCGCGTCGACCGGCCCCTCGCCCTCGGCCTCGGCTTCGAAGATGCCCTCGTCCTCGTGCGAGATCTTCACCGCCGCCCGGCTCTGGCGCCCGGTGGCCGCGACGACCCGCATCGACTCCAGGACGAACTTGCCGGTGAAAGAGCCCACCTCGTCCGCCGCTATCGCCTCGAGGTCGGCGGCCGTGACGGTCTTCTTGTGGTCGGCGACCTCCTTGAAGCGCTCGAAGGCCCGCTTGAGCGCCTCACCCTCGAGTGTGTAGCCGAGCTCGGCGAGCGCCTCCTTGAGGGCGTGCCGACCGGAGTGCTTGCCGAGGAAGATGTTGTTCCCCTCGATCCCGATGTCCTGGGGTTTCATGATCTCGAAGGTCCTGCGGTCCTTGAGCACGCCGTCCTGGTGTATCCCCGACTCGTGCAGAAACGCGTTGCGCCCGACCACGGCCTTGTTCGGCGGCACCTCGTAACCTGTTATGTTCGAGACCATCCGGCTGGTGTTGGCGAGCTGGCGTGTCTCCACGCCGACCTCGACGCCGTAGTGGTCGCGCCGGGTCACGAGCGCCATCACCACCTCCTCGAGCGAGGTGTTGCCGGCCCGCTCCCCGATCCCGTTGACCGCGACTTCGACCTGCGTCGCCCCGGCCTCGACCCCGGCGAGCGAGTTGGCTACGGCCATCCCGAGGTCGTCGTGGCAGTGCACCGAGAGGACCCTCTCCTCGAGATGCGGTACCCGCCGCCTGAGCTCGGTGAGGAAGGTCGCGAACTCCGGCGGGGTGGTGTAGCCGACGGTGTCGGCGATGTTTATCACGTCGGCCCCGGCCTCCACGGCCGCCGCGACCACCTCGGAGAGGTAGCCGATGTCCGTGCGGGTGGCGTCCATCGGGGAGAACTCGACCTCGGGGCAGAGGGACTTCGCGAACGCGACGGCCTCGGCGGCGCGGCGCAGGATCTCCTCGCGACTCGAGCGCATCTGGTGCTCTATGTGCAGGTCGGAGGTTCCAACGAACGTGTGCACCCGCGGCCTCTCGGCCCACCGCACGGCCTCCCAGGCTCGCTCGATGTCCGCCTGATGGATGCGGGCGAGCCCGGCTATCACGGGGCCTCTGACCTCCGAGGCGATCCGGCTCACCGCCTCGAAATCCCCCTCCGAGGTGATGGGAAAGCCGGCCTCTATCACGTCTACCCTGAGACGCCCGAGCTGGTGGGCGATCTCTACCTTCTCCTCGACGGAGAGCGAGATCCCGGGCGACTGCTCGCCGTCCCTGAGGGTGGTGTCGAAGATCTGTATGCGGCGCATCTCTTTCGCCTCCTGCTCTTTCGCTGGATCATCCTTGGTTCCTGTCGGGGGCTCGTCGGTGGAGGGTGGCCGCCTGCGCCCCCTTCTTCGGGGTGCCCGGCCCTAGCGGCCGGGGCTGGTAATTCGCCCGGCGGCCACCCTGGTTAGTCGCCGTAGGATGTCGAAAGAGATGCCCAAGAAGTCTCCCTCTAGCGGTGGCCTCTCATCTGGCGGCCCCGTGCACGACCTCGACCGGCACGGTCCAGCCCTCGTACTCGGGCCACTCGCCCCGGGCGGCCCGGAAGTACATCTCCTGCAGCCTCTCCGCCACGGGGCCGACCCGTCCGCTCCCGATGGGGTGGTCGTCTATCTCGACGACCGGGGCTATCTGGAAGCCGGTGCCGGTGAAGAAGACCTCCTCCGCAGCGTAGAGCTCGGTGCGCCCGACGTCGCGCTCGACGACCGGCATCCCGAGCTCCTTCTCGGCGAGCTCCATCACCGCCGCCCGCGTTATCCCCTCCAGGATGTCCGCGGTGGGCGGCGGGGTGATGAGGTTCCCCTTGCGCACGAGGAAGATGTTCGCCGCGCTCGCCTCCGAGACGTAGCCGCTCTGGGTGAGGAAGATCGCCTCGTCGTATCCCGCCCGGTGGGCCGCGTCCACCGCGAGCGCCGTGTTGATGTACGAGCCGGTGGTCTTGGCGCGCGGCGGGATCGCGTTGTCCGAGACCCGCCTCCAGGAGGAGACGCAGCACCTGAGCCCGGTGAGCTCGACGTAGTTCGCCATCGGGGCCGTGAAGATCGAGAGCTCCGATGGCAGCGCGAGCTTCACCCCGATCGACTCCGCCGCCTTGTACGCCAGCGGCCTTATGTAGGTGTCCTCGCGCGGGGCGTTGCGCCGCAGGATCTCGAGCGTGATCTCGCAGAGCTCCTCTACCGTGTGACCGCAGTCTATGTGCAGCAGCTCGCAGGAGTTGAGGAAGCGCTCGTAGTGCTCGCGCAGCTTGAGGACCTGCAGCGTCCCCCGACTCTCGTTCCAGTAAGCCCGGATGCCCTCGAAGACCCCCGTGCCGTAGTTGAGCGCGTGGGTGGCGGGGGAGAGCCGGACTTCACCCAGGCGCACGAACTCCCCGCCGTGGTAGATCCACTGCTCGTCCGAGACCTCGAACCCTTTCCTGCTCATCCCTTCTCACCCCCCGGCGCCCCGGTTCCTTCGGCGGCGAGCGCTCTCAACTGTGCCCCCACCTTCTCGACCTGCGAGGCCGCCTCCCGCCGGCGCATCGCGAGGAAGCTCGGGGTGCCGGCCTGGTTCTCGAGCACCCACTGCTTGGCGAAGCGCCCGCTCTGGATGTCGGAGAGGATCTCGCGCATCCTCTCCTTCACCGACTCGTCTATGAGCCTCGGCCCCGCGGTGTAGTCGCCGTACTCGGCGGTGTTGGATATAGAATAGCGCATCCGGGCGAGCCCGCCCTCGTAGATGAGGTCGGTGATGAGCTTGAGCTCGTTGACACACTCGTAGTAGGCGAGCTCGGGCTGGTAGCCGGCCTCTACCAGCGTCTCGAAGCCGGCCTTGAGTAGCGCCGAGAGCCCGCCGCAGAGCACCGCCTGCTCCCCGAAGAGGTCGGTCTCGGTCTCCTCGGCGAAGGTGGTCTCCAAAACCCCGGCCCGCGCGCACCCGATGCCCTTGGCGTAGGAGAGTACGAGATCGCGTGCTGTCCCGCTCGCGTCGTTGGCGACGGCGAAGAGCGCCGGCAGGCCCTTGCCCTCGGTGTAGAGCTGCCTCAGGACGTGACCGGGGCCTTTGGGCGCGACGAGCCCGAGGTCCACCTCGGGCGGTACCGAGACCTGGTTGAAGTGTACGTTGAAGCCGTGGGCGAAGAGCATCAGGTTCCCCTCTTCGAGGTTCGGCGCGACCTCGCTCTCGAAGACCCTGGGCTGCTTCTCGTCGGGTAGCAGGATCATCACGACGTCCGCCCAGCGGGTCGCCTCGGCGACGGAGGCCACCTTGAGCCCGTCGGCCTCGGCCTTCTTCCAGCTTCCAGAGCCCTCGTACAGCCCGACGGTCACCTCGCAGCCGGAGTCTTTGAGGTTCAGCGCGTGGGCATGCCCCTGGCTTCCGTAGCCCAGGACCGCGATGCGGCGGCGCCTTATCTCGTCCCCGATGTCCCCTTCACGGTATACGCGAGCCATCTGTACCTCCTCCCGGCCGGACCAGCGGACCGACCCTCAACACGACCTCTCCTCCACTCTTCCTGTCCTTGAGCCAGGACTCGACGCTCTGCGGCGTCCCGCAGGCGAGAACCAGCTCCCCGCAACTCGTGTGGGTTATGCCCTCCGCTGCGGGGCCGATCCCGCCGGAAGCCACGACCACCTCCACGGTCTCCCCGGCTACCGTCGCCTCCTCGACGTCCTCGAGCCCCGAGAGCAGCACGGCGTAGCGACGGGCCGCCTCCTCTCCGCAACCCAAAGAGAGCGCGGCGTGCGTCCTGCCCTCCCCGTCGCGGGCGAGGGTGAGGCTCTCCAGCGGCATCCTCTTGCCGGTTATCGTCGTGATAAGCCGCGAGATCGGGTAGACCCCGGCGGCGAGCCGGACCTCGAGGACGGTCTCTTCCTCAGGAGGCGTCATCTTCCTCGATCATCTCGGCGACGCTCATGCCGGCGGGGATCATCGGGTAGACGTTGGCCTCGGGGTCTATGTGGAAGTCGAGCACCACGCAACCTTCCTGTTCCTGCGCCCACCGGACGGCCTCCTCGACGTCGTCCCCCTCGCGCACCGTCCTGCCGGCGATGCCGTAGGCCCGGGCGAGGTGCTCGTAGTCGGGGCCGGTGATAGGGGTCTCCGAGTAGCGGCGGTCGTGGAAGAACTCCTGCCACTGGCGCACCATGCCGAGGTAGCCGTTGTTCATGATGGCGACCTTGATGTCGAGCCCGAGGTCGCGGATGGTCGCGAGCTCCTGCAGGTTCATCTGGAAGCCGCCGTCTCCGGCGACGACCCACACCGGCTCGCCGGGGCAGCCGAGCGCCACCCCCATCGCCGCCGGAAGCGCGAACCCCATCGTCCCGAGCCCCCCGCTCGTTATGTGGCTGTTGTGTCGGGTGAACTCGAAGAAACGGGCGGCCCACATCTGGTGCTGGCCCACGTCGGTGACGAGCCGCACCTCCTCCCCGGCGGCCCGCTTTATGGCGCGCAGGATCCTGATCGGCCCGAACTTTTCGCTGGCCTCCTCCTCCCGCGCCCTCTCCGGCCGCTGGCTCTCTTCTATCTCCTCGCGCCAGCGCGCCCGCTCGCGGAACCTCTCGTCGGGGATCTCGCGCAGGTGCGAGAGGACGCCGCGCAGCGCGAGCTTCGCGTCGGCGGTGATGCCCACCGTGGGCCTTATGACCTTGCCCATCTCCGAAGGGTCTATGTCGACGTGGACGACCTTCGCGTTCGGCGCGAATCGCTTCGGGTCGCCCGTGATCCTGTCGTCGAAGCGCATCCCCACCGCGAACAGCAGATCCGCGCGGTCTATCGCCCGGTTGACGCTCGCCGCCCCGTGCATCCCGGGCCACCCGATGTAGAGCGGATGGTCCTCGGGGATGGCGCTGATCCCGAGCAGGGTCGTCACGACCGGGGCGCCGGTGCGCTCGGCGAGCAGCATCAGCTCCCTCTCCGCCCCGGAGAGGATGACGCCGTGCCCGGCCAGGATGATCGGCCGGCGGGCGTTGCGCAGCAGGAGCGCGGCGGCCTCGAGCGCGGGCTCCGTGATCGGCGGCGGCGCCTCACGCAGTCGGCGGTACCAGTTGCCGCCCCCGCAGGTGGCGAGCTGCACGTCCTTCGGCACGTCGACCAGGACCGGCCCGGGCCGCCCGGAGCGGGCTATGGCGAAGGCCCGCCGGATCGTCTCGTAGAGCTCTTCGGGCTCCTCGACCAGAAAGCAGTGCTTGGTGAAGGGCATCGCCATGCCCATCACGTTGGTCTCCTGGAAGGAGTCCTTGCCCATCGCTCCCCGGCCGACCTGCCCGGTTATCGCCACCACCGGCACCGAGTCCATCTGCGCCGTCGCGAGCCCTGTGACCAGGTTGGTCGCCCCGGGGCCGCTGGTCGCCACGCACACCCCGACCCTCCCCGTCGCCCGCGCGTAGCCGTCGGCAGCGTGCGCGGCGGCCTGCTCGTGACGCACCAGCACGTGCCTGAGCGGGTACTCGGGGAGCGCGTCGTAGAACGGCATGATCGCCCCGCCCGGGTACCCGAAGAGATGCTCGACCCCCTCGTCGAGCAGCGCCTCACACATCGCCTCGCTGCCGGTGCGGGGCCTGTACTCTATCTGATGGGCGGTATTCTCCACGGTGCTCCTGTTCTCTTTCGTTTTCTCGGCCTTGCTCGTTGGTTTTGGGAACCCTTCGGCCGGAGGATGGAGCAGGGTGCTCCCCGCCGGCTCTCTAGGCGGACCGGAGGACGCCGCTCCGGCCCGCCCGGCTAATTAGTCGTAGGACGGACGGAGCGGACACCGTGGATACTCGAGGATGGATGGGCGGGGCGAGCCAGAAGACGGAGGCGGGCCTGTACCCCTCCGCCGCCTGCAACCTTTGAAGCGTTTCGCTCAAAGTATCCCTTCGCTCGCCTGCAACCTTACCGTAAAACTGTGCGAAGGATAGAACAGCTTGTAGCAGTTTGTCAAGCGGATGGGGTGAACTTCGGAAGATTGGAGATGGCCGGGCGGGGGAGGGGTGCGTCCCGGCCACCTTCTGGGCGTAATGTTACGGCGTGGCGGGGCTTTTCACATCCCCCGACCGGAGGATATTCTGGAGTTCGGGACCCACCGGACAGCCCTCATCCTACGGCACGGGTTCGAGCACGGGGGAGCCTACCTCGCCCGGGGGTTCCACCCGGGCTCCGGCGAGGTCCACCTCCAGCGCCCACGCTCGTGCTTCGACGCCCCTTTTGCCGAAGGCCGCGCGCATCGCGGAGGCCACCCGCACGGCCACCTCCTCCGGGACGAAGGCTATGACGGTCGGTCCCGAGCCGGAGAGGGAGGCGCCGTAGGCCCCGGCTTCGAGGGCGGCTTCGATGACCTCCTCGAGCCCCGGGATGAGGTGCGCGCGGTAGGGCTGGTGCAGCCGGTCCTGCATCGCGACCCGCAACAGATGGTACTCTCCGGTGGCGAGCGCCCCGAGCAGCAGCCCGGAGCGCCCGACGTTGAAGACCGCGTCGCGGTGGGGGACCTTCTCCGGGAGGGCCCGCCGGGCGGCGGTCGTCGAGACGGTGAAATCGGGCACCGCGACGGCCGCCCGGAGGCCTTCGGGCTCGAGCCGGACGCTCTTTATCCCCTCCGGGGTGAGGGTGCCGATGACGAGCCCGCCGAGCAGCGCGGGTGCGGCGTTGTCCGGGTGACCGTCGAGCTCGCAGACCAGGTTCAGGAGGTCCGGGGCGGCGAGCGCCCGCCCGAGCAGGTCGTTCGCCGCCACCGCTCCCCCGACGAGCGCCGCGGCGCTCCCGCCGAGCCCCCGCGAGGGCGGGATGTCGTTGTGCTGCACGAGGTGGAAGTGCAGCTCGGCCTCGTCGGCCATCTCGGCGACGAAGCGGGCCGCGCGATAGGCCGGGTGCTCGGGGCCCTGCGGGATCATCCGCGCCCCCTCCCCGTGCACCTCGACGACCGGCTCGGGGGAGATGTCCAGGCTGATCCTGGTGCCCAAAGAGAGCGCGAGCCCCACGGCGTCGAAGGCCGGGCCCAGGTTGGCCGAGGTCGCGGGTACCCGGACCGAGATCACGCGAGCACCCTCCCCACGCGCCGGACGACGGCCTCGAAGCTCGCCGCCACGGGCTCCGGGAGCCGCGCCCGTTCGACCACCGCCTGCGGGTCCTTGAGGCCGTGACCGGTCAGCACGCAGACGACGGTCCCCTCCGGGGCGCGTCCCTCCCGGGCCAGCTTGAGGAGGCCCGCCACCCCCGCCGCCGAGGCCGGCTCGCAGAAGACGCCCTCCTCGCGGGCGACGAGGTTCTGGGCAGAGAGGATCTCCTCGTCCGTGACGCTCTCGATCGACCCTCCGGACTCCCGCGCCGCCGCGAGCGCCCCCTCCCGGCTCGCGGGGGAGCCGATCCTGATCGCGCTCGCCACCGTCTCCGGGTTCTCGACGTCGTGCCCCAGGACGAGCGGGGCCGCTCCGGCAGCCTGGAAGCCGAGCATCCTCGGGGTCTTCTCCGCCCGGCCCGCCTCGCGCCACTCGACGAAGCCCTTCCAGTAGGCGGTGATGTTGCCTGCGTTCCCGACCGGAAGCGCGAGCGCGTCCGGCACCCGGCCCAGCGCCCGCGCGATCTCGAAGGCCGCCGTCTTCTGACCCTCGATGCGGTCGGGGTTCACCGAGTTGACCAGCGCGATCTCCTCCACCTCCTGCGCGAGGCGGCGGCAGATGGCGAGCGCCGCGTCGAAGTTCCCTTCGATCTGGATGATCCGTGCCCCGTGCGCCAGGATCTGGACGGACTTGCCCGAGGCTATCTTCCCGGCCGGGACGACGACGAAGCACGCCATGCCCGCCCTCCCCGCGTAGGCCGCCGCGGAGGCCGCCGTGTTGCCCGTCGAGGCGCAGACGCAGGCCTCTCTCCCGGCTGCCTTCGCCCGGCTCATCGCCACGGTCATCCCGCGGTCCTTGAACGAACCCGTCGGGTTAGCACCCTCGAACTTGAGGTAGACCTCCGCTCCGACCCGCTCCGAGAGACGCGGCGCCGGAACCAGGGGGGTCTCCCCCTCGCCCAGCGTGACCACCGCTTCGTCCGGTATCTCCGGCAGCCACCCGCGCCACGCGGCGATCACGCCGCCTCTTCTGTCGGATTCTCTCTCGATGCTCAAGCGTTCCCCGCCTTTCCGAGATGGGATCTCACGCAGCCGCTCACCGGGGTGCCCCGAGGAGACATCGTCCGGGGCCCGTGGTGGTTCGCGGCCGGTGGGGGGCGGGAAACATACGACCGGGAAAGTAGCATACCGGGAGAACCCCTTTCAAGGTGTGCCGGGGCTGCGAGAGACCCGCTCGTGCGCTAGCATGGGCGGCCATGGAGGTGTACGGGTGAAGGGCATAATCCTGGCCGGGGGATCGGGGACGAGGCTCTACCCGCTGACCCACGTCGTCAGCAAGCAGCTTCTGCCGGTCTACGACAAGCCTCTCGTCTATTATCCTCTCAGTACGCTGATGCTCGCAGGGATAAGGGAGATCCTCGTGATCTCGACCCCGCAGGACCTGCCGCGCTTCCGCCAGCTCCTCGGGGACGGCTCGCAGTGGGGCATCACGCTCAGCTACGCCGAGCAGCCCCGTCCGGAGGGGCTCGCGCAGGCGTTCATCATCGGGCGCGGGTTCGTCGGGGACGGGCCGGTCGCGCTCATCCTCGGAGACAACATCTTCTACGGGCAGGGTTTCGGGAGCACGCTGCGCGAGGCGGCCTCGAGGGAGGAGGGGGCGACCGTCTTCGGCTACTACGTGCGCGACCCGGAACGCTACGGGGTGATCGAATTCGACGAGGAGCGGCGGGTGGTGAGCATCGAGGAGAAGCCGGAGAGGCCCCGCTCGCACTACGCGGTGACCGGGCTCTACTTCTACGACAACCAGGTCCTGGACATCGCCGCGAACCTGAAGCCCTCGGCGCGGGGGGAGCTTGAGATCACCGACGTCAACGTCGAGTACCTCAGGCGCGGGCAGCTCAGGGTCGAGCTCTTGGGTCGGGGGATGGCGTGGCTGGATACCGGCACCCACGAGACGCTGCAGCAGGCGACGAACTTCATCGAGACCATCGAGCACCGGCAGGGGCTGAAGATCGGCTGCCCGGAGGAGGTGGCCTACCGCATGGGGTACATATCCGCGGAGGATCTCGTCCGGCTGGCCGAACCCATGAGGAAGAACAGCTACGGGCGCTACCTGCTCGACATAGCCGGGGAGGAACCTCTCGCGTGAGGGTCGTGGAGACGCCGCTTCCGGGCGTGCTGATAGTCGAACCCGATGTCTTCGGGGACGAGCGCGGGTTCTTCATGGAGACCTGGAACCGCCGCCGCTACGAGGAGGCTGGCCTGCCGGGCGTCTTCGTCCAGGACAACCTCTCCTTCTCGCGCCGCGGCGTGCTGCGCGGGCTGCACTACCAGAACCCGGACCAGCAGGGCAAGCTGGTCTACGTCCTTACCGGGGAGGTCTTCGACGTGGCGGTGGACATCCGCCGGGGCTCGCCGCACTTCGGGCGCTGGACCGGGGTGGTGCTCTCCTCGGAGAACAGGCGCCAGCTCTGGGTGCCGGAGGGCTTCGCCCACGGTTTCGTGGTGCTGAGCGAGACGGCGCTCTTCGCGTACAAGTGCACCGCACCCTACAACCGGGAGGCCGAGGGCTCCGTTCTCTGGAACGACCCGGAGATCGGGATAGACTGGCCCCTCGAAGACCCCATCCTCTCCGAGAAAGACGCCGCTGCTCCGCCGCTCTCCGGCGTTCCCGCGGGGAGGCTGCCCGTCTACTCGCCCTGAGGCCGGAGCGTACCCGCCAGCCGCACCCCCGCCCGGGCGCACAGCCCGAGCAGGACGAGCAGGTCGTAGATCCCGAAGGGACCGTGCGGGCCGTGCTTGCGGTGGTAGAGGAAGGCGCTCTTGTGCAGCCTCAGGATCGCGCGGGTCCTGTCGCCGCTGCTCGCCCCGGTGTGGTGGACGACCTGCACCCGGGGCAGGTAGAAGACCTTCCAGCCCGCCTGACGGGCGCGGCGGCAGAGGTCGGCGTCCTCGAAGTACATGAAGAACCGTTCGTCGAAGCCCCCCAGCTCCTCCAGTACCTCCCGCCTCGCCGCCAGGCAGGCCCCGGAGACCCAGTCGACCGCGACCGGGGCCCCGGGCTCCCCGGCTGCCGGGAACATCCGCCGCACGAGGCGGCTTTTGGGAAACGCACGGGTCAGGAGGGAGGTGCGACCGAGGAGCCCGGAGGCGAGGTTCACCTCCCGGCGGGCCGAGAGCTGCAGGGCGCCCGTGCCGTCGACGATCCTGGGCCCCGCGACCCCGGCCTGCGGGGCACCGCAGAAGAACTCACCGAGGCGCTCGAAGAAGTCCCGCTCGACGATGACGTCGGGGTTCACGAACACCACGATCTCGCCGCTCGAGGTGCGGAGGCCCCGGTTGCAGGCGCGGGCGAAGCCGAGGTTCTCGGGGTTTCGCAGGAGGCGTACCCCTTCCGGGAGTTCCGGTGGCTCCTCGCGGTCGTTGTCCACCACTACGATCTCCGGGTCCCCCGCCCCGAGCAGGCTCTCGACGCACCGCAGGGTGTGCGGCCAGGAGGCGTAGTTGACGATCACCGCCGAGAACCTCATCCGCCGATCCTCGGCAACACCCGGTCCTTCGCCCGGCGCAGCAGGCTCCTGCGAGCCTCCCGCGAGGATGCCTCGAGCAACCTTTCCACGTACTCCACCTCCACCCGGCGCAGTTTCTGCACCCTGCGGCGCTTGCGCAGCATCGCGGGGACCATCGCGGGCACCTCCGAGAGCCCGGCCAGGTGCGCCGGCAGGGTCCCCGTGGCCGCGGAGGTCGCGAGACGGAGCATCTGCCCGGCGAGGAATGCGGGCAGGATCGCGGGGACGAGCGGTGCCGGCAGGTCCTTCACGAGCAGCAGGATGCTGTTGCGGGTGCCCAGGCGGGTCGCGGTCGGGCTGCGTCCCCCGCCGCTCGAGGCCCCGCCGGCGTGATAGACCACGGCGTCCGGCACGTAGAGGCAGCGGTAGCCGGCGAGCTGCGCCCGGAACGAGAGGTCTCCGTCCTCGCAGTAGGCGAAGAAGTCCTCGTCGAAGAGCCCTACATCCTCGAGCATCCTGCGGCGGTAGAGGGCGGCGGCGGCGCACGCCCCGAAGACGTAGCGTTTTACGGAGTACTGCCCGCGGTCCACCTCGCCGTGGCCGACGCGGTAGGGGAGCCCGCTCGCGCGCAGCGCATCCCCCGCGCCGTCGAGGACGCGGCGGTCGTGGAGCGAGAGCATCCTGCTCGCGAACATCCCCGCCTCCGGGTGGGCGTCGGAGGCTGCGACGAGCGCCGAGAGCCATCCGACGTCCTGCTCGGTGTCGCTGTTGAGCAGGGCGACGAGCTCCGAATCCGTGGCCTCGATGCCGGCGTTCGCCGCCCCGGAGAACCCCCGGTTCTCACCGAGGGCCACCACCCGCGCCTCCGGAAAATCCTGCTCCACCATCTCAACCGAGCCGTCGGTGGAGCCGCTGTCGACGACCACCACCTCGAAGTCCCGGAAACTCTGGCGGCTCAGCGAGGCCAGGCAGGCCCGCAAGAAGCCGCGGGTGTTCCAGCTCGGGACCACGACCGAAACCCTGGGCATCGTCCTCTAAGAGGCGCCGCGGCGGGCCAGGCTGTGGACGGCCACCTCGGTCGGCAGGTGGAAGAGGCCCGGGATCTGACGTCGCTCCTGCGGTTTCCCGACCTCGAAGACCGCCGCGACGTCCACCCAATCCAGGAAGACGTGCCCCCCCGCGGGCGGGGAGACGAAGGCGCCCACGCTGTAGAGCCCCGGTCTCAGAGCAGGCTGGAAGGAGAAGTCCGCGATGAGGCGCTCCTCCTTTGTTTTGGGCCCGATCTTCCGCCCCTCGAGCGCGGTGGAGGTCGAGAAGACGTCGAGGCCGCTGTTGTTGCGCAGCGTGATCCCGACCGCGCTCGCCGGCACCGGCTGCTCGTACTCCACGTGCACCCGGACCGTCACACGCTCCTCCGGGCTCACCTCCTCAGTAGGCCGGCCCTGTTCGTCCAGGACCTCGACGTGTGAGATCCTCGCTTCCCCTGTGCCGTGGCGCAGGCGCTTCGCCCGGCGGGCGAGATCCGGGTTCTCCTTGAAGGTCGGGGCGAAGTCGTTCTCTTCCTCCTGGAGCTGATACCCGTTCTGCGCCCCGCCCTTCTCCGAGGCCCGGATGCTCGCCAGCAGCGCCTGGTAGCGGTCCGCCACCTCCGCTACGTCCCCGGAGGCGATCATCCTGCCCTCGTGCAGCAGCACCCCCTTCTCGCAGAAGTCCTTTATCTGGGAGGTGCTGTGCGAGACGAAGAGGATGGTCGTCCCCCGGTCGCGCAGCTCGCGCATCTTCTGCAGCCCCTTCGCCCGGAAGAGGGCGTCGCCGACCGAGAGGCTCTCGTCGACGATCAGGATGTCCGGCTCGACGTTGACCGCGACCGCGAAACCCAGCCGCGAGCGCATGCCGCTCGAGTAGTTCTTCACCGGCTGGTCCATGAAATCTCCGAGGTCGGCGAACTCCTCGATCTCGTCGAAGCGCTCTAGCATCTTCTTGCGGTCTATGCCGAGGATGAGGCCGGTGAGCATCACGTTCTCCCGGCCGGTGAACTGCGGGTTGATCCCGGCGCCTATCTGCAGGAGCACGATCTGACCGTTGGTCTCAACCGTGCCGGTGGTCGGTTGCAGAATGCCGGCGACGATCTCGAGCATGGTGCTCTTGCCGGCCCCGTTGCGCCCCAGGACGCCCAGGGAGGTGCCGGCCTCCACGTCGAGGTTTATGTCCCTGAGCGCCCAGAAGTCCTGGCTGTAGCGCAGCCTGCCGAAGGTGATCGCCTCGAGGATGCGCTCGCGCTGCCTCGGGTAGATCCGGAAGCTCTTGGAGACGTTCCTGAGTCTTACAGCCAGGCTCATATCAGGTCGGGGAAGCGGTGCTTGGCGCGGACGAAGAGCATCAGGCCTCCGGCGAACAGGAGGATCGAGAACACCGTGAACCCGAGCGTCGGAATCGCGCCGGGGAGGGTGTGGGAGATTATGAGGTCCCGGTAGGCCTCGACGAAGTAGGCTATCGGGTTGAGCGAGACTATGTAGTGAAATACGCCCTTTGCTTTGTCGGCCGGCCAGATCACCGGGGTGACGAAGAACGAGGCCCTGACGATCGAGCGCACCGTCTCCTTGATGTCCGGCAGATACGCCCCTATCACCGAGAACAGGTAGCTCAGCCCCAGGATGAACAGGAGCTGTATGACGAAGATTGCCGGCAGCAGCGCTATCGTCCAGCCCGGCGGGTGCCCGAAGGCGACCAGGAGGGCGAGGAGCACCACCAGCTCGAAGAGGCGCTCGGCGAGCGTAGAGGTGGCCGAGACGAACGGCAGTATCTCGGTCGGGAAGACCATCTTCTTCACCAGCATCGAGTTGCTCTGGATGATGCCGGTGGCCGAGTTGAGCGTGTTGGCGTACATCTGGTAGGGGATGAGCCCGCAGTAGAGGTAGAGCCCGAAGTTGAGCGAAGGGTCCCCCGCGACCGGGTGGAAACGAAACCCGAGGATCTTCGAGAAGACTATGGTGTAGAGGGCTATCAGGAGCAGCGGCCCGAGGAACGCCCAGGCGAACCCGAGCACCGACCCCCGGTAGGACTTTGAGACGTCGCGCTGGATCATGTACCAGAGCAGCCAGCGGCGCTGGTAGAGCGTGCGCAGCGCCTCGAAGGTCGAGCGGAGCGCCTTCGGGGGTTCTTTCAATGTCTCCGCGGCGAACAACGCAAGCCACCTGCCCTGTGATGGTCCGTTCTCCGAACCCGGCTAGTTTAACGCAAGCCATCGGGGGCGACCAAGGGCGTTGTTTGCCCTCTCCGCCTGAGGGGTATGGTGCACAGCACATGGATACCGGAGCACGAAAATCTTGGAAAGATGATGCAGTAGCCGGAGGGCCGGGTTCCGGCGGGGAGTGCGAGGCGGCCGCCGGGTACCCGCGGTCCGGGGAGGTGAGGTGAGGGTGAGGGGCAGGCTGAAACCCGTGGAGGTCGTCAAGCAGACCCTCAAGGAGGTCAACGAGGACCACGTGATGGCCTTCGCGGGCAACCTGACCTACAGGATCTTCTTCGCGCTGTTCCCGTTCTTCGTCTTCCTGCTCTCCCTGCTCGGCATATTCGGGGCGGAGAACCTGGTGAACACCCTGATCAGGAACCTCTCCGGCGTGATGCCCGCCTCGGCGACCCAGCTCATAAAGACCCAGCTCCTCTCGATAGCGCGGAGCAGGGCGAGCGGGGCGTTCACCTTCGGAGCCATCGTCTCGGTGCTTCTGGCCCTGTGGGGCGTCTCCGGCGCCTTTCGCTCGGTGATGGAGGCGATGAACGTGATGTACGAGGTGGAGGAGAACCGCCCCTTCTGGAAGGTCTACGGGATATCGATCTTCATCTCGCTCGCCGTGATAGTCCTTCTGGTGGTGTCGCTCGGCATCGTGGTCTTCGGGGCCTCCGTGGGAGGTGGGCTCGCGGGGGTGGTCGGTTTGAGCGGGGTGTTTCGTACGGTATGGGCCGTGATCCAATGGCCGATACTCGCCGGCTTCGTGCTCTTCGCCTTCGCGCTCGTCTACTATTACGCCCCGGCCGTGACGCAGAGGTGGCGTTGGATCAGCCCGGGAGCGGTGGTGGCGCTCCTTTTCTGGGTGGGGTTCTCGCTCCTTTTCTCCGTTTACGTCTCGACCTTCGGCTCATACAATGCGACCTACGGGTCCTTCGCCGGGATCATAATCCTCCTGCTCTACATCTACTACTCGACGGTCATCCTGCTCGTGGGGGCGGAACTCAACCAGGTCATAGAGGAGCGCATCCCGGAGGGCAAGGACGAGGGCGAGAGAGAGCCCACGGACGAGCTGCGAAGCGAGGCTGATAACCCAAAAGAGGAGAAGACATGAGCCAGGAGCGAGCGCACCGTGACCGTCCGCGGGCAGATGCTGCGACCAGCGGGGTCGAGGCGGATGCGGCCCGGCTCCTCGAGGCGATCTACGACATAGCGGGCGGGCGCCCGAACGTCCCGGTCCCGCTCGGCGGAGAGGGTGTGCCGCGGGAGGAGGGGGCGGCGACGCGCGCCGGGTTCGACCCCACCTCGCCGGCGTGCGCCGTCGCCGTGAGGTATCTGCTCAACAAGGGATACATCGGCCGGCCCGAGGGAGTGCCGCGCGGGTCCTACGTGCTGGGCGCGCCAGGGGCGGAAGAAGTGAGCAGGCGCAGGGGCGAGAACGTACCTCGGGAGGAGGGTCACGCGATGAGCGAGAAGATGCAGCGGAGGCTGGTCACCATTCTGGCTATGGGGTTGGCGATGGGCCTCAGCCGTCCGGTGAACCGCTACATAGAGCGTCGGATCCCCGAGAGACGGGGCATCAAAGACGACCTCACCGAGGCCGTGCTGCAGGGGGCCGTCAGGATGACCGCCCTCTTCGGGGCCTCGGTCATCGTGCGCCGGATCGCCCGGCGCCGCCGCGGATTCTGAGCGCTGTGATCCAGGCGCCACCTGCAACCGTTCCAACAAAAACAGATCATGTTGTTTGCTCCGGGGCCCTGGACGGGATATATAGAGGTTGGAAGGCTCGTTTCCCTGGGAGAGGCTTCATAGAAGGGCCTGGGTGCGATAGGAGGTAGCAGGGTACCTTGCTGAAGGAGAAGACTCTGATCTCAGAGCGCTACGAGATCGAACGCTACCTCGGGGGCGGAGGGATGGGCGAGGTGTACGCCGCTCGCGACCACCTCCTCGATCGCCGGGTGGCGGTCAAGGTTCTCAAGGAACCCTACTCGAGGGATCCCAGCTTCGTGGCCCGCTTCCGGCAGGAGGCCCTTGCGGCCGCTTCCCTCGATCACCCGGGTGTGGTGGAGATATACGATGCTCCCCGAGAGGGTGGGCTCCCGTGCATCGTAATGGAGTACGTGGGAGGCGGTACGCTCAGGGATCTCGTCCTGCGCCGGGGTCGCCTGGAATGGCGCGAGGCGGCCAGGATCGCCGCCGGGGTGGCCCGGGCGCTCGCGGCGGCCCATGCGCAGGGTGTCATCCATCGCGACGTAAAGCCGCAGAACGTACTGCTCACACCCTCCGGGGCCCCCAAGCTCGCCGACTTCGGCATCGCCCGGGCGGCGGACGCCACGCGGGTGACGGCGCCGGGGACCATCCTGGGCTCGGTCTACTACATCTCGCCGGAACAGGCCCTCGGAGAGCAGACCGGTCCCAAGAGCGACCTCTACTCTCTTGGCGTCACGCTCTACGAGATGCTCACCGGCGGGGTGCCTTTCGAGGCGGAGAACCCGATAGCGGTCGCTATGATGCACCTCAGGGAGCACGTGACCCCGCCCTCCTCGAAGAACCCCGCGGTCCCCGCAGAGCTCGACGTCATCCTGGATCGTCTCCTGTCGAAGGACCCCGCCGGGCGGCATCCGGACGCCGGAACGCTGGCCGCGGAGCTGGAGGAACTCGTCGAGTCCGGGGGGCGTTCAGGACACAGGCACCGTGCCATCGTCGGCAGGGTGGGGACGGCGCGCAGGCGTCATGGTGCCCATCGCCGTCCCGGTCGGAGGAGCCTGCGCAACGGCGCGGCCGCCTTCCTGACGCTCGTGGCCCTCACGGGCCTCACCGGGTGGTGGGCCGTGGCGGGGCCTGGCAACGCCGGGAGCGGGAGCGGAGTCCGGGCTGCCGCGAAGCCGACCGCTCCCCAGGTGGCTTCTTTCGAGACCTCCGGGCGGGCGCATCACGGCGGCACGGACTCGTCCGGGAAGGGTTCTGCCCGGGCGGCCGCCTCGTCCTCGGCCAGGACCGTGGCGCAGCGTACGGAGGCGAGTTCTGCGCGAGCCACCGGCGCGATCGCTCCTGTCTCGTCCTCTCCTGCACAGCGACAGGGTCGGGGCTCCGACTCTGTCGGCAGCTCACGGGAGACGAAGCGGCCTGCCACTTCGTTCGGGTCTGCTTCTTCTCAGATGGGGAACCAGAGCTCCGGTCACGCGGCTACCCCGGTCTCCTCCGGGGCGGGACAGTCCGTTTCGTCGCCGGGGGCGGCCTCTCAACTGGTCAAGGTGCCCAACCTCCCGAACGTCGAACGGATAATCCGCCAGAGCACCAGCGTGCAGAGGAACTCTTTTTCCTCCCAACAGACTCGTACGCTGGTGAATTCTTCTTCTCAGAAGAGCTCGGCCGGCGGCATGACGGGCGGCGCGCCTTAAGAGAGCGACAGTAACTCCCAGCGCTCGTGTCCCCGGCGCTCACTGGCCCCGAGAGGCTGCCCCGGGATAGAATCTCCTGGACACAGGAGGAGGCTTCGGAACACGGAGGAGTGGCCGTGGGCCGCGAGTACATCCATCAGAGCCGGGGATACCGACTCGGGACTGGTTGCTGCCTGGTGCGCATCTACCGTGGAGATCCCGGTGACGCCCCGGTGGTCCTCTTCGAGGACCTACCCCTCGACCAGCGCTTCGAAGCCGCGGAAAATACCGGCTGCCTCGCCGCGGAGATCATGGAAGAGCTCATGCCCGACGATCTCCCAAGACTCCCCCGGCCGGTGCTCTGGATCGAACACCGCCCCGCCCGCAGACGCGGTCCCGGACGATACTTCCTGCTCACCTTCTCCACCCGCCGCCCCCGTCCCGCGGGTCCCGGCTTCGTCCGCCGCCTCACCCTCGGAGAGCCCTCCCGCGAACCGCTCACCCCGGAAGAGGTCGCCATCCTGACCGGGGAGCCCGACCCGGGGGCTACCGCCGGCTCCTGAGCAGCGAGATCAGGGCGTCTCGCGGGATGATCTGCACCTCCATGCCACCCTCCAGCCGCTCCGGAGGAGGGCTCAGGGCCACGTACCTGACCTCCTCGTCCTGAAATTCGAGTATTTCGAGGAGCCTGCGGGCCGAGACCTCCTCGGGGCGCCAGTCCCTCCCGAACTCTCCGGTGGAGTCGAGAAACTCCTGCGCCTCTTCGACGGAAGAGAAGAGCGGCACCGCCTCGCCGTCCTCGAGCACGATGGCCAGAAGTTCGTCTTCGCCTTCCGGCCCGCCGACGATCACGACGTGCGACGCCGCCTCCATCGCGGCCCGGCGGTGTCTCTAGGACGTGGCGGGCTCCGCCCCCGGAGGCGGGGTGATCCCGATGCCCGGTCCCTCGGGTGTGTCCACCTTGTCGAGCGTGGCGCCGTCGAGCGCCTCGCTCACGGTGCCGGAGATGTGCAGCAGGCTCTCGCCCTCGTGTTCGACGACCTGATCGTCGCCGCGCGGTTCGCCGGCGGAGAGCCCGATCTGGGTCTGGCCGGTCTCGGGGTCGGATACCGGGTCGAGGCGCAGCACCGTACCCTCGGGGTGCTCTATCTCGCGGAAGAGCGCCTTCGCTTCCTCGGTCACCGTGATCATTGTGTTCCTCCTTCCGCCGCAGGCCCTGACCAGGACTCCGGCAGGAGCTTTCAACTCTGTATGAGCCTACCAGTTTTGGGAGATATTCAAACCCAAGAGCAGGAAATGTCTCTGTAGGACGGCCTCCCCATCGGAGAAATCTTCTTCCCCCTCAGGAGGAGAGCAGCTCCTCGAGCCTCTCTTCGTCTATCACCTCGACCCCGAGCCGGCGGGCGCGCTCCAGCTTGGATCCGGGTTCCTCACCCACGACCAGGTAGTCCGTGTTGCCGCTCACCGAGGAGGTCACGGTGCCGCCGGCCCTCTCGATGCGCTCTGCGACCTCGCTGCGCGGCCGGCTCAGGGCCCCGGTTATGACGAGGCGCTTGCCCGCGAGCGGGCCCCCGGCGGGCTGCCGCTCGACGGAGCCGAAGTCGAGGCCGAGCTTCATCAGCCGCTCGATGAGGGCGCGGTTGTCCTCGCGCTCGAAGTACTCGATGACGGATCTCGCAACGACTTCGCCGACGCCTTCTATCCCGGCGAGCTGCTCCACGCTGACCCCCTTCAGAAGGTCTTCACCGCTGAAACGCTCCGCGATGAGCCGTGCGGTCGCCGAGCCCACGTGCCGGATGCCGAGAGCGTAGAGCACCCGGTCGAAGGGCCTCTCCTTGCTTTTCTCTATCGCCCGGATCAGGTTCTGCGCGCTCTTCTCCCCGAAGCCTTCGAGCGGAACGAGCTGCTCGGCTTCGAGCTCGTAGATGTCGGCCGGGTCCCGGACCAGACCCAGATCGAAGAACTTCGTGGCGAGCTTCTCGCCGAGGCCCTCTATGTCCATCGCGTCCTTCGAGGCCCAGTGGATGATGTGCTCGAGCGCCTGCGCCGGGCAGCGGGCGTTGACGCAGCGGGTTATGGCCTCCCCCTCGGGGCGAAAGACCGGCTCGCCGCAGACCGGGCACTCCTTCGGCATCTCGAAGGGATGCTCGTCGCCGTCGCGGTCTTCGACCACGGGCCGGACGACCTGCGGGATCACATCCCCCGCCCGCTCGACGATGACGGTGTCCCCGACGAGGATGCCTTTCTCCTTTATGTAGTCCTCGTTGTGCAGCGTGGCGCGCGAGATCGTCACGCCGCCGATGCTCACCGGCTCGAGCTCGGCCTGCGGCGTGAGCGCGCCGGTGCGTCCGACGTGGACGAAGATCCTCTTCAACTTCGTCCTGCCGGCGAGAGGCTCGAACTTGTACGCTATCGCCCAGCGCGGGGCCTTCTGCACGTTGCCCAAAGCACGCTGCTGCTCGAAGGAGTCGACCTTCACGACCACGCCGTCGGCCTGGAAATCCAGCGACTCCCTCTCCTTCGCCCATCGCTCGCACTCCGAGACGACCGACTCTATGTCCTCGTGGAGCGTGTACGGGTTGACGCGGAGCCCGTAGCTCTTGAGCGCTTCGAGCGAGGAGGAATGGCTCTCGTAGTTCTCCGCCCCTTCGCCGATGCCGTAGAGGAAGATCGTGAGCGGCCGGGAGGCCGTGACCTTCGGGTCGAGCTGGCGGATGGAGCCGGCGGCGGCGTTGCGCGGGTTGGCGAAGGGACGCCTGCCCTCGGCCTCCTGGCGGCGGTTCAGTTCCTCGAAGTCTTTGATGGGGATGTACACCTCTCCCCGGGGTTCCAGGACCGGCGGCGGGTCGTCGGAGAGCCGGATGGGGATCGAACGCACCGTGCGCAGGTTGGCCGTGACGTCCTCGCCGACGAACCCGTTGCCGCGGGTCGCGCCGCGCACGTAGCGCCCGTTCTCGTAGCGCAGCGAGACCGCGAGCCCGTCTATCTTGAGTTCGGTGACGTAGCGCAACCTCTCCGCGTCTTCGCCGAGCATCCTGCGGATGCGCGCGTCCCACTCGTAGAGCTCCCCGGCCGAGCGGGCGTTCTGCAGCGAGAGCATCGGCACCTCGTGGCGGACCTCCTCGAACTCCTCCAGCGGTTCGGCCCCGACCCGCTGGGTCGGGGAGTCGGGGGTGATGAGCTCGGGGTGGGCCGCCTCCAGCTCCTCGAGCTCGCGGTAGAGCGCGTCGTACTCGGCGTCGGAGATCTCCGGGTCGTCCTCGACGTAGTAGCGCCGGTTGTGGTGGCGGATCTTCTCCCGCAGTTCCTCTAGCTTCCGCCGGATGTCTTCGTTCTGGTCGCCCACGCAGGGGATTATACGGGTACGGGCCCTCGCTCCCAAGCCGTCAGGACTGGCTGGATTCCGTTAAACTCTCCCCTATGGTGGATAGAGAGCACAACCGCATACGGGTAATCGCGCTCCTGAGCCTCGCGCTGGCATCCCTGGTCCTTTTGGCCACCTCCTGCTCTGGGCGGGGGACGGCCCGGTCTTCCTCGCCGGAGGCGACCGGATCCTCCTTCTCCGCCGCTCATTCCTCCTCCGCCGCCTCCTCCGGTGGGGGTGGGACGCAGGCGGAGAGCCGGACCTCCGGCCTTTCGGGCATCGAGGTGGCGGGGCGGGCGGCCGAGCGCTGGCACAAGGACGCGAAGCTCTACGCCGTGGCGACCGCACGGCCGGACTTCGGCCCCGACGGGCGCGCCTCAGCCTGGCTCTACTCCTACGTCTCGCCTTCGTCCAGGGCGTACGCCAGCTTCCTGGTCAGGGCGAAGAGGGTAGAGCGTGTCCAGCAGGGCAGGCTTTCGGAGGGCAAGGTCAAGGACATCCTCAAGCACGTGCTGCCGGCCCGGAGCAGGCTCGTGGACAGCACCACGGCCGTGAAGAAGGCGAACAAGGTGCTCGCCTACCTGAAGGAGCACCCTGGTGCCAAGGCCACCGCGGGGGTGGATTCCTTCTCCACCGACGGCAAGCCGGCCTGGATCTTCACGGCCATAAAGAAGCGGGGTGCGGTGGAGCAGAAGATCCCGGCCCTCAAGAAGAGCTCCTGAGCACACCGGGAGGCGTGAGGCTGGCGCGGGGCCTGCTGCGAGCGTATCATGACCGGCGTCATGAGAGCGACCGCGGCACGCTCCGGCAGCGCGCGCAGGATGAAGGCGCTCTCGCTCGCTTATCTGTTGCTCGGCGGCGCATCCTGCGCGCTGGCCAGCAGCGGTTCCTACGAGCCGCCCTCCTCCCTCGTCCCGCTCTACCTCTCCACGGCGGTGCTCGCCGCCGGATCCGTCGCCCTGCTCCTGATGCCCGGCTGGGCCTTCACCTTGCGCACCGTCGCCTGGGGGCACGCGTTCTACGCGGTTTTCGTCTCCCTGATCGTCTTCTTCACCGGCGGGCCGGTCAGCGAGCTCTACCCGCTCTACCTACCGCTCCTGATCTCCGCCGCCGTCTGGCGCTCCCGCAGGGTGTGGATAGTCTCCACCGCCGGTGTTTCCCTGGGGTATTTGCTGGCCGCTCTGCCGGGTTTGCTCGCGGCCGATTTCGTACCGCAGTCTCCGGAGGTGATCGGTTTCAGGCTGCTCGTCTTCCTCGTGCTGGGCGCGCTCGGCCGTCTCGGGGGCGGGGCCGCCGGGGTGGCGGGCGGCGAGCTGGCGCTGGTCAGACGAACCGAGGCCGAGATCTCCGCCCGGCCCGCCGGGCGGCTCGCCATCATACTCGTCGACCCCGGACGACGGTTCGGGGAGTTCCCGGCGCTCCTGCGGCGGGTCGGAGAGAGGATCGCGCCCGCGGTCCCGCTCGGAGAGGGCGAGGTGTTCGGCCTGGCTCTCCCCGTCGCTGATGAGGAAGAAGCCGAGGAGGCGGCCCGGCGGTGCGTCGCCGCCGCCGCCTCGCTCGGGGCGAAGGAGGTCAAGGTCGGCGTCGCCCTGTATCCGGAGGACGCCACCTCCGCCCGGGCCCTGCTCGAGGCCGCCGGAGAGGCTCTGGAAGCCGCTTTCGAGGCCGGCTCTCCGGGGGCTCTGATCCTCGCCGGCAGGTTGAGGCAGGGTCGGGTGCCGGAGGGAGAAGGGCCGGTGATATAATCCTGGGTTAGTTTCGAGGTCCTCGAGCGCTGGAGGGTAGATTGGGAAGGTTGACCAGGGCCATCCGGGGCTTCTTCGGACGGTTCCTGAGCGGGGTGGAGGAACGCAACCCGGAGATACTCCTCGAGAACGCCGTACAGGACGAGTTGGACAACCTCAAAAAGCTCCAGGTGGCGGCGGCCCGCACCATGGCCTACGAGAAGATGCTCGCGGACGACGCCGCCAGCAAGCAGAAGCTTGTCACCGCCCGCGAGCGGCAGGCCCAGGAGCTGCTCTCTCGCGGGGAGCGGGAGGCCGCGCTCGAGGTGATCCGGCAGAAGCAGGAGGCTCAGGCCAGCCTCGCCGAGCTACAGGGGCGCCTCGAAGAAGCCCGCAAGAACTCTCAGGAGATGGAACAGGCGTTCCGCGAGCAGGAGAAGCGCTACAACGAGATCGTACGCGAGCGGGCCGCCCTGATGGAAGAACACCAGCGGGCCAGGGCGCTGCGCATGGCGAACGAGGCCCGGGCCAGCATCTCTCTCTCGGACTCCTCGCGCGACCTCGAGCGTGCCCGCCAGGCGATACGCCAGGCCTCCTACGAGGCACAGGCGGTCGGCGAGCTCGGGATCAGCGAGACCCAGCGCAGGATCTCCTCCGTCGAGGAGGACATAAAGCGGCTCGACGCCGAACGTGAGCTGGAGGCGATGGAGGCGCGGATGGGTCTGAGAGAGCCTCAGCAGCTCGAGCCCGGTGAGGGGGAAGGGAACGACGAGGATCGTGGGTAGGAACCGCGATCTCGCGTGGCTCGTTCCGGGCGGCGCGCTCGCGGGGGAGGGGTTGCTCTCCCTGGTCCATCCGGTGGCTGACCCCGCAGGCGTCCTCTCCCTCGCCGCCCTGCTCGTCGGGGCCGGGGTGCCGGTCGCGGCTCGGGTTCTGCTCTCGCGGGGCGAGGAAGATCGGCGCATGCGTCGGATGCTCCGGCGCAACGCCCGCTCTCTCAGGAAGGTCGCCCGCGAAGACCCCGTCGCCGCCCCGCAGGCCGGGCGTATCCTGGGGCTGCAGAAGACGCTCGTCGAGAGCTGGGAGAACCTGCCGGCCGAGCAGCGCGAGATGCTCGTCGGCGAGGTCGTCCCGGTGGTCGAGGAGTTCGGCGAGGCCACGAGGCTTTTGCGCCGCAGAGCTCTGCTCAGGCGGCACCTTGCGGCCCTCGACCCGGGAGGGCTGCAGGGGCGGGTGAGAGACCTCGAGCAGGACATCTCAGAGCTACCCCGCGGCTCCGGTCTGCGGGGTTCTTTCGAGGAGGCCCTCGCCGGGCGCAGGGAGGAGCTGGCCGTGAGGGAGGAGCTCCTGGCGGGTGTGAGCACCCTCAACGCCCGGCTCGAAGGTTTCGAGAGCCTCCTCGGGAGCCTTTGTGGAGAGCTCCTGGCTCTCGACGAGGGAGGGGTCTCCGGACACCCGGACCTCGCCCGCCTGAGGAAGCGCATCTCGTACTTCAGGCGCAGCCTGGACGAGATCGCGCGCCCGATGGACCCTGCAAACGACTCGTCGATGGAGCCGATATAAGGTGAGTGAGGAACGCGACAGGCAGAAGAGCTTTCTATCGAGGATCTTCTCCACCGGAGAGGAAGAGGAGACGATGGTCTTCTCCACCGAGGATCTCGAGTTCGACGAGCCGGGGGAAGACGAGGAACCTCGTCCCCGGAGCAGCTTCACCGTCGAGCGAGCCGCCGAGATAATAAAGAGCCTGCCGGACGACGTGCCGCGGGAGAGCGCGGTGCGCATCGTGCGCCAGACGCTCGCCGCCGCGGGCATAGACATCGAGGAGCTCGCTCGCTCGGCGGACCGCCGGGAGTCCAAGCTCAACTCCCGCATAGACCTCAGCCAGCGGCGCTCGGAGGAGCTCAAGCGGCGTACACGGGAGGTGATAAGCTCGCTGGAGGAGGAGATCCGCAAGGCGCGCGAGGCCCGGGACTTCGGTGTGAGCGAGGAGGAGAAGAAGATCTCCCAGGCGAGAGAAGGCCTCGCCGACGTGGCGCTGGTGCGGGAGTTCTTCGACCTGCCGAAGGTCGAGGAGAGGGAGACCCGGGCGTCCGGAGAGGGGGAAGGGGGCTCGGGCTGGGACCAGGACGAGACGCAGGTCATAGATCGGGGTGCCCGCCGGCGTGAGGAGCGTGGTGGCGGGGCTCCCGGGGAGGGGGAAGAGGGGGCACCGTGAGCATCCCGCACCGCCTGGGCCGTCTGGCTCGCGGGTTCGTCTACAACCTGCAGGAGGACGAGCGCTTCGGGGAGAAGCTCCGGGTGGGGCGGGAGCGCGGCGAGGCCATAAAGAACGCCTTCGAGGCGGCCCTGCGGGGGGCCGCGGAGGAGTGGAGGAGCACCGGTGAGGAGGCACGCCGACGGACCTACCGCTCCGGGCGTGCTTCGACCACGACGTTCCGTCCGCGGCGCTACCCGCCCGAGGTCGTGGCGGCCTACGAGAGGCTGGGGCTGCGGGTCGGGGCTCCGATGGAAGAAGTGAGCAGGAAGCGCCGCGAGCTGATAAAGCGTTTCCACCCGGACCGGTTTCCCGACGCGGACAAGCGCGCCCGGGCCGAGCGGCTCGCCTCCGAGATAAACGCCTCCTACGACGTGATCTCCCGCTATCTCTCCCGGCGGCGCTAGATTTGCGGAACCCCGAGACCGAGAGGACGCGGCGCATCTGGGAGAAGACCGCCCCGCACTACGACCGCGGGATCTCGCCTTTCGAGCGCCTCCTCGTCGGGGACGGGCGGCGGTGGGTGTGCTCCCGCGCGGCGGGTGACGTCCTCGAGGTCGCCGTCGGCACCGGGCGCAACTTCCCCTTTTACCCCGCGGGGGTGAGCCTGAGCGCCGTGGACATCAGCCCGGCCATGCTCGCGGTGGCGCGGGAGAGGGCAGGGTCGCTCGGGATGCGGGTGAACCTGGCCGAGGCCGACGCGCAGGCGCTGCCTTTCGAGGACGAATCCTTCGATGCCGTGGTGAGCACGCTCGCCATGTGCAGCATACCTGACGAGCGTCTCGCCCTGCGGGAGATGAAGCGGGTGCTGCGCTCTGGAGGCAGACTGCTTCTGCTGGACCACGTGCGCAGCACCTCACCGGTCGTCTTCTCTCTGCAGCGGGTGCTGGAGCCGCTCTCGGTCCGGTTCGCCGGGGACCATCTGCTCAGGCGCCCGCTGGAGCGGGTCGTCGAGCTGGGGTTCTCGGTAGAGGAGAGCCGGCGTTGCAGGAAAGGGATCGTCGAGATGCTCGCGGCCCGCAAACCAGTTTAGGGACTTACGAGCTCGCCGCGGACGATGAGCCGGTACTGGAAGGTGGGGATCGGGGTGCAGGTCTGCAGCGAGACGATCGTCCTGCCGGGCACCGGGTAGGTGACCCAGTAGTCGTCCGGGCGGACGATGACGCGGTCGTAGACCCTGAAGGTGTAGGTCTTGCCGCCGCGCTCTATGACGATCCTGTCGCCCGGCTTCATCTCGTTCAGCTTGTAGAAGACATAAGGGGTGCGCGTCCAGAGATAGCCGAGGCGGTGGCCGACGATGAACGTGTTCGACCCCTTCTGCCAGGGATAGCCCGTCCCCGAGAGGTGCATGATGCCTATCTTGTCGAGCTCCGACTGGGTGGAGCCGTCGGGGACCGGGACGTCCTTGAGGCCCAGGCGCGGGATGGAGATCTTCATCACCGTGGGCCCCGATCCGCCACCCGCCGGCCTCGTGCCCGCCCCCTCGCCCAGCAGTCTCTGGGGCTGAGCCTGGGGGTGTATCTCCGTCGAGACCGTCTCGGTGCGGGGGAAGATCGGCAGGACGGCGAACGCGGCGAGCCCGAGCGCCACGACGATCACTGAGAGTCTCAAGCTGGCGAACACCGCCGCGATTATACCCCGGCGGACCGGTAAAATATGAGACATGAGAGCCGAGATCCTGGCCACGGAGTTCGCCGGGCACCTGGCCGAGGACACCGAGACGAGCCCGCGCACCGCCGAGTTCTACGAGGCGGACGTGAGGGAGTTCGTCCGCTTTCTCGCCCTGCGCGGCATAGAAGAGATCGAAGACGTCGGTGTCGGGGAGGTGATGGCCTTCCGCAACCACCTGCTCGGGCAGCGGCGCAAGCGCTTCACCGTCTACAGAAAGGACGCCGCGGTGAGGCGCTTTCTCGACTGGGTCCGGACCGCGACCGACGCCGGGCTCGACTTCGACCCGATAGAGCCGATGCACCAGCCTCTGGACCAGCAGATAACCTTCCTCGAAGACGACGAGGCCGAGCAGCTGCTCTCCTTCCCCGTCAACCGGCTCGACGATGCCCGGGACGAGGTCATGATCCGTCTGATGCTCGAAACCGGCGTGACGGTCGGGGAGATCCGGGGGCTTCTGCGCTCGGACGTCGACCTCGCCGCCGCGCAGGTGCAGCTCGGCGGGCCGGGCTCCCACCTGGCACCGCGTGCCAGAAGGGTCTCGGAGGAGACCGTGCGGGCCCTGGAGCGTTACCTCGCGATGCGCAAGGACGAGACCCCGGAGCTCATCGTCGGGCGCGCCGGCAGGCCGGTGGCTACCTCGAAGGCGCTGCAGAACGCGCTCTGGAAGCGTTGCGACCAGGTGGGGCTGCCGCGCATCTCGCCGATGGTGCTGCGCCACACCTTCGCCATCCGCCTCCTGCGGCGGGGAGCCACCCTGAACGAGCTCAAGGAGGCGATGGGCGTGCGCGACACCACCAACATCGGGGTCTACAAGAAGTTCGTCTAGGCCCTATCACGGTACAATTTCCGCTCGCGGAAGATTCAGGAGGTTATTGGCAGGATGGCCAGCGGTAAGGACTTCAAGCGGAGCTCTGCGGAGATCATAACGGAGCTGCTCTCGGACGAGAGGATCAGGAAAGGGGTCGAGTACTTCAAGGACGAGGAGTTCCGCTCCTCGCTGCGCAAGGAGGCCGCAGAGCGCCTGAAGAAGGTGCGGGAGAACATCTCGACCAAAAAACGCACCCCCGAGCAGGCCGCCCGCGAGCGCGAGCTGACCCTGCGGCTGGCCGAGGTCGAGGCCGAGGCCGCCGAGCTGAGGCTGCGCCTCTCCGGGCTTCTGGAGGAAGAGCGGAAGCTGAGGGCCGAACTCGAGGAGCTCTAGCGGTTGGCCCCGTGTACAAAAATCGCCGGGAGATCCCCCGAAAAGGGGGAGGTGGCTAGCAACCCGATTGTTACCGGCTTGTAATTTGCATCTCGCTCGTGTAAAAATTTGGCTCCACCCGTAGACCCAACGAGCTTTTGGGGAGGCGACCTTTGGCACCCTTCGGACCCGCACCACTCCACGACCCGACCTACGAGCACGATGCCTGTGGACTTGGCTTCGTAGCGCGCGTAGACGGCCGGAGGACGCGGGAGACCGTAGAGGAGGGGCTGGAGATCCTGCGCAACCTGGAGCACCGGGGTGCGAGCGGGAGCGACCCGGAGACCGGGGACGGGGCGGGGATACTCATGCAGATCCCGGACGCCTTCTTCCGCCGGGAGTGCGAGAAGCTCGGCGTCGAACTCCCTCCGCCCGGGCGTTACGGTGTGGGGGTACTCTTCGAGGATGGGGACGCCCGGGGCGGGGAGGCGACGCTGGAGCGTATCGCCGCCGAGGAGGGCCAGAGGCTGCTCGGCTTCCGCGACGTGCCCGTCGAGCCGGGGACCATCGGGGAGCTCGCGCGCAGCGTGATGCCGCGCATCCGCCAGTTCTTCATCGAGAGCGGCACGAAGGACGAGGGGGCGTTCGAGCGCAAGCTCTACGTGATCCGGCGGCGGCTGCACCGGGCGGTCGAGGAGAGCCACAGCTGCTACGTGGCGAGCCTCTCCTCCAGGACGGTGGTCTACAAGGGGCTTCTGCGGGGCGGGCAGGTCGCCGAGTTCTACCCCGACCTGAAGGATCCGGCCGTCGCCAGCGCGATCGCGCTCGTCCATGCCCGCTTTTCGACGAACACCCTGGGTAGCTGGGAGCTCGCGCACCCCTACCGCTACGTGGCGCACAACGGCGAGATCAACACCCTGAGGGGCAACATCAACTGGATGCGCGCGCGGGAGAGCCGGCTGCGCTCGGAGCTCTTCGGTGAGGATCTCGAGAAGATCTCGCCGGTGATAAAGCCCGACCAGAGCGACTCGGCCTCCTTCGACAACGTGCTCGAGCTCCTCTACCTCGCCGGGCGCAGCCTGCCGCACGCGGTGGCGATGATGATCCCGGAGGCGTGGGAGAACGACGAGCAGATGGATCCCGACCGCCGGGCGTTCTACCGCTACCACAGCGCGCTCATGGAGCCCTGGGACGGGCCGGCGGCGGTCGCCTTCACCGACGGGCGCATCATCGGGGCCACGCTCGACCGCAACGGCCTGAGGCCAGCGCGCTACACGATCACGCGCGACGGGAGGGTCGTCATGGCCTCCGAGGACGGGGCCCTGCGGGTGCCGGCGGAGGACGTGGTCGAACGCTGGCGGCTGCAGCCGGGGCGGATGCTCGTGGTGGACACGGAGCGCAACGAGGTGCTGCACGACGAGGAGATAAAGCGCTCCCTGTACACCCGCCGGCCCTACCGCCGGTGGGTGGAGGAGGGGGAGATCCACCTCGACGAGCTCCCGGAGGCTGACTCCGACCCGCGCCCCGAGCCCGCGCCGCTCATCCGCCGGCAGCGGGCCTTCGGGTACACGACCGAGGATCTTCGGCTCATCCTCACGCCGATGGCGAAGGGAGGCAAGGAGCCCGACGGGTCGATGGGCACCGACACGCCGCTCGCGGTCCTCTCGGAGCGGCCGCGGCTCCTCTACGACTACTTCAAGCAGCATTTTGCGCAGGTCACCAACCCGCCCATAGACCCGCTGCGCGAGGAGCTCGTGATGTCGCTCAAGATGTCGCTCGGGCCGGAGCAGAACCTCTTCGACGAGACCCCCGAGCACTGCCGGAGGGTGCTGCTCGACCACCCGATCCTCACCGACACCGAGCTGGAGAAGATAAGGCACCTCGGGGGATCGGGCCCGTTCGCCGCGACGACCCTGCCGGCGCTCTTCCCGGTCGGATCAGGGGAGAAGGGGCTCGGCCGGGCGGTGGAGGGCCTGTGCGAGCGGGCCGAGCGGGCGGTGCGTGGGGGCTCGCCGGTCCTGGTGTTGAGCGACCGGGGGGTGAGCGCCGAGCAGGCGCCCATACCGATGTTGCTCGCGGTCTCCGCCGTGCACCACCACCTGGTGAGGGAGGGAATCCGCACCCGCACCACCCTCGTCGCCGAGACCGCCGAGGCACGCGAGGTGCACCACTTCGCGCTCCTCATCGGCTACGGGGCCACCGCCGTCAACCCCTACCTCGCCTTCGAGACGATAGAGAAGATGGCCCGCGAGGGATTGCTCGACGGAGCCGGTCCCGAGAAGGCACGCGAGAACTACGTGAAGGCCATCGACAAGGGGCTCCTCAAGGTCATCTCCAAGATGGGCATCTCGACCCTGCTCTCCTACTGCGGGGCCCAGATCTTCGAGGCCGTCGGGCTGCGGGAGGATCTGGTGGAGCGGTACTTCCGGGGGACGGCCTCGCGCATCGGGGGGCTCGGGATGGACGACCTCGGGCGCGAGGTGCTCGAGCGGCACCGCAGGGCGTTCGAGGACCGGGGGCAGGGTGAGGAGCTCGACGTCGGGGGCGAGTACCAGCTGCGGGTGCAGGGTGAGTACCACCAGTGGAACAACAAGAGCATCGTCCCGCTGCAACGGGCGGTACGCTCGGCGAGCTACGAGGCCTTCAAGGAGTTCACCCGCCACTACGACGAGAAGAGCGAGCGCCTCGCCACGCTGCGCAGCCTCTTCGACTTCGAGCTCGACCCGATCCCGATCGACGAGGTCGAGCCCGCGAAGGAGATCGTCCGGCGCTTCAACACCGGGGCGATGTCGCTCGGCTCGCTCTCGAAGGAGGCGCACGAGACGCTCGCGATCGCGATGAACCGCATCGGCGGGAAGTCCAACACCGGCGAGGGAGGAGAGGATCCGGAGCGCTTCCTCGACGACCGCCGCAGCGCCATAAAGCAGGTCGCGAGCGCCCGCTTCGGGGTCACCGCGGAGTACCTGGTCAACGCCGACCAGCTGCAGATCAAGATGGCCCAGGGTTCCAAGCCCGGCGAGGGCGGACAGTTGCCGGGGCACAAGGTGAGCGAGTACATCGCGCAGGTGCGTCACTCGACGCCGGGGGTCGCCCTGATCTCGCCGCCGCCCCACCACGACATCTACTCGATCGAGGATCTCGCCCAGCTCATCTACGACCTCAAGATGGTCAACCCGGAGGCGCAGGTGAGCGTCAAGCTCGTCGCCGAGGCCGGGGTCGGGACGATCGCGGCCGGGGTCGCCAAGGCGAAGGCCGACCACATCACCATCTCCGGCCACGACGGCGGGACGGGCGCCTCCCCGCTCTCCTCGATCAAGCACGCCGGGCTGCCGTGGGAGCTCGGGCTGGCCGAGACCCAGCAGGTTTTGGTGGCCAACGACCTGCGCGGACGCGTGATCCTGCAGACCGACGGGCAGCTCAAGACCGGCCGCGACGTGGTGGTCGGGGCGCTCCTCGGGGCGGAGGACTTCGCGTTCTCGACCGCCCCCCTGATCGCCGTGGGCTGCATCATGATGCGTGTTTGCCACCTGAACACCTGCCCGGTCGGGGTCGCCACCCAGGACCCCAGGCTGCGCAGGAAGTTCTCCGGCACCCCCGAGCACGTCATAAACTACTTCTTCTTCCTCGCCGAGGAGGTGAGGGAGTACATGGCGGCCCTGGGCTTCAGGACCTTCGAGGAGATGGTCGGAAGGACCGACCGGCTGAAGGTGAGGGACGGCGTAGAGCACCCCAAGGCCGGGAAGCTCGACCTCTCGGCCATACTCGCTCCCCCGCCGGAGGGGGCCGCGATCCGGCACGTCGAGGACCAGCGGCACCAGGTCGAGGAGTCGCTCGACTCCAGGCTCATCGAGCGCTGCCGTCCGGCGCTCGATGAGAAGGAGCCGGTCAGGATCTCGATGCCGATCTTCAACACCCAACGCACGGTCGGCGGGGCGCTCGCCGGTGAGGTGGCGCGTCGCTACGGTCGCGAGGGGCTGCCCGACGGGACGATAAGGATGGACTTCTCCGGGGTCGCCGGGCAGTCGTTCGGTGCCTGGATCCCGAAGGGGGTCACGCTCACCCTGGAAGGAACCACCAACGACTACGTGGGCAAGGGGCTCTCCGGCGGTCGGATCGCCGTCTATCCGCCGGAAGACGCGGCGTACGAGCCGGAGAAGAGCATCGTCGTCGGCAACGTCGCCCTCTACGGGGCGACCGGGGGCGAGGCTTACTTCCGCGGGTTCGCCGGGGAGCGCTTCGCGGTCCGCAACTCCGGGGCGCGGGCCGTCGTCGAGGGCGTCGGCGACCACGGCTGCGAGTACATGACCGGAGGGGTCGTCGTCGTGCTCGGCCCGACCGGGCGCAACTTCGCCGCCGGGATGAGCGGCGGCATCTCGTTCGTCCTCGACGAGGAGAGCCGCTTCGAGAAGCTCTGCAACACCGAGATGGTCGGGCTCGAGCCCGTCGAGTCGGAGGAGGACGTGGCGCTGCTCAGGAGCATGATAGAGAACCACCTGCGCTGGACCGGGAGCGAGACGGCGAGGCGGGTGCTCGATAGCTGGGAGGAGATCCTGCCGAAGTTCGTCAAGGTGATGCCGCACGACCTCAGGAGGGTGCTCGAGGAGCGCGGTGTGGACCGGCTGGAGGCGGCGATCTGATGGGTGATCCGAGGGGTTTCCTGAAGATAGGGCGCAAGCCGGTCCCCAAGCGGCCCGTCTCCGAGCGTGTCCGCGACTACCGGTGGGTCTACCGGCCGATGCCCGGGGACGAGCTCAGGGAGCAGGCCTCGCGCTGCATGGACTGCGGGGTTCCCTTCTGCAACGCCGGGTGCCCGGTGAACAACCTCATCCCGGACTGGAACGATCTCGCATACCGCGATCGGTGGAGGGAGGCGATAGAGAGGCTGCACCGCACGAACAACTTCCCCGAGTTCACGGGCATCCTCTGCCCCGCCCCCTGCGAGGCGGCCTGCGTGCTCTCCATCAACGACTCTCCCGTGACGATAAAGGAGATAGAGCGTTCGATCATCGAGCGGGCCTTCGAGGAGGGGTGGGTGGTCCCGGAGCCCCCGCCGCCGGAGAAGCGCACCGGCAAGCGGGTCGCCGTCGTCGGGAGCGGTCCGGCGGGGCTCGCCGCGGCGCAGCAGCTCAACCGCGCCGGGCACACGGTCGTCGTCTTCGAGAAGGACGACCGCATCGGGGGGCTTTTGCGCTACGGCATCCCGGACTTCAAGATGGAGAAATGGGTCATCGACCGCAGGCTGCGCCAGCTCGAGGAGGAGGGGATAGAGTTCCGGACGAACGCCCACGTCGGCTACGACCCGACCCTCGAAGAGGTGCGCGGCGGGTTCGACGCCGTCGTGCTCGCCGTCGGTGCCCTGCAGGGGCGGGACCTCGACGTGCCCGGACGCGAGCTCTCCGGCATCCACCTCGCGATGGAGTATCTCGTGCAGCAGAACCGCCGGGTGGCCGGTCTGCCGGTCGAGGGCGAGGAGATCACCGCGCGCGGCAAGCACGTCATCATCCTCGGCGGCGGCGACACCAGCGCCGACTGCCTGGGCAACGCCCACCGGGAGGGCTGCGCCTCGGTCAGGGTCCTCACCCACGGTCCGAGGCCGCCGGAGTCCCCCGACCCGATGGAGTGGCCCGACTGGCCGTTCGTGCTGCACACCTACCCGGCGCACGAGGAGGGCGGCGAGCGCCGCTGGAACGTCGCGGTCACCGGTTTCTCCGGCTCGAACGGCAGGGTCGAGCGGATGCACTGCATCCGCACCGAGCGCACCCCGGAGGGGCGGACGGTCCCCGTGGCAGGCTCGGAGTTCGAGATGCGCGCAGATCTCGTGCTGCTCGCGATCGGCTTTGCGGGCCCGGTGCGTGACAGGCTGCTCGAGGGACTCGACCTCGGGTACGCGCCGAACGGCGCGATAGCCTCGCGCGACGGGTTCGCGACGAAAGAGCCCGGCGTCTTCGTCGCCGGGGACGCCCGGCGCGGCGCCTCGCTCATCGTCTGGGCGATCGCCGAGGGCCGCAAGGCGGCCCGTCAGGCCGACGAGTACCTGATGGGGGAGAGCCTGCTGCCCGGCTGACCCTCCGGGGATCCGAACCCACGCCGTGCCCCATCCGGATGGGGCGCGGCGTTTTGCCTTCGGGACAAGCGTCGCCACGCTCCCGGCGGACGTTTCTGGCCGCTCGTCTGAAGACACCACCCCCTTCACCGCATTAGATTGACGGACGTCGCTAGGGTTCCGCCGCCGGAGAACTCCGGCGGGTCAGCGACCGAGAGCGGCAGGCGGTCGGGGAGAAATCCCGGCCGTCCCACGGCGGGACAAAAGCCCGGGAGGCTTCCGAAGCTTCCCGGGCTTCTCGCTTTTGGCGCGGGGCGAGACGAAAGGAGAGTAAGCTGTGGCAGGCGATCATCATCGGCGACCGGGGCCGCCCGACCCGGAGGTTCTGAGGAGGCTGCGTGGACACGAGGCCCGGGAGCGTGAGGCGATCCTGGGCAGCGCCCGCTGGGACGCAGAGGTCGAGCGGGCGTTGGAGATTGGGCTTCCGGCGGCGGACTCCGTCGAAGACCGAACCATCTCCACGTTCGCGCGGACGGAACTGCCGCACTTCGCCGGCATAAACACGTTCATGAGCTTCCCTTACCTGGAAGACGTGCGGCGGGTCGGCGAGTACGACGTGGCCGTCCTCGGTGCGCCCTTCGACATGGGGACGACCTACCGTTCCGGAACGAGGTTCGGGCCGCAGGCCATCCGGAGGATATCCGGTCTCTACTCGACCTACAACTACGAGCTCGGCGTGGACCTCAGGG
Source organism: Rubrobacter sp. M3-4 (assembly GCF_059772285.1). Taxonomy (NCBI): domain Bacteria; kingdom Bacillati; phylum Actinomycetota; class Rubrobacteria; order Rubrobacterales; family Rubrobacteraceae; genus Rubrobacter; species Rubrobacter sp. M3-4. Next base: position 38,865 of record NZ_JCBAJP010000009.1, on the reverse strand, counting down.
AGTCGCTGAGGGTCGCCGACCTCGGTGACGTGTTCGTCATCCCGGCCAACATCGAGAAGACCTTCGACCAGATCTCCCGCGCCGTGAGCCACGTGGTCGCGAGCGGTGCCTTCCCGGTGATCCTGGGCGGGGACCATTCGATCGGCTATCCGTGCGTGCGCGGCGTCGCGGAGCACGTCGAGGGGAACGTCGGGATCATCCACCTGGACCGGCACGTGGACATCCAGGAGAAGGACATGGACGAGCGGATGCACACCACACCCTGGTTCCACGCCACCAACATCCCGAATGCTCCGCCGAAGAACCTGGTGCAGTGCGGTATCGGGGGCTGGCAGGTGCCCCGCGCGGGCGTGCAGGTCGCCCGCGAGCGGAAGACGACGATCATGACCATCGGGGACGTGGAGGCGATGGGGATCGAGAAGGCGGCCGAGATGGCACTGGAGGTGGCCTGGGACGGGGCGGAGGCCGTCTACCTCTCCTTCGACATCGACTCGGTGGACGGTGGGCTGGTACCGGGGACGGGCTGGCCGGAGCCGGGCGGCTACCTGCCACGCGAGGCGCTGAAGTTTCTGCACCTCGTGGCGAAGGAGGGTTTGTGCGGGATGGAGGTCGTCGAGGTCGCGCCGCCCTACGACACGAGCGACACGACGGCGCTGCTCGCCGCCAGAGCGATCGCGGACGTGCTGGCGACGCTGGTCAGGGAGGGGCACCTCGGCACTTACCCGTCGATCTGAGAGGGGGATGAAGCAATGATCATGCTCGGTGTAGCGGCGTTCATAACGCTGCAGATCGCGGTTGGCATGAGCTTCGTGCGCAGGGTACGGGGGCGGAGCGTGAACTTCATCGTGGCCGGGCGCGGGCTCATCCTGCCGCTCGCTGCGACCGCGCTGATGGCGCAGGCGGTCGACTCGAACGCGACTTTGGGCAACACGGACCTGACGGCGCAGTTCGGCTTCTGGGCCGGGGCTTCGCTGCCGATAGGGCTCGCGATCTGCCTGTTTCTGACCGGGGCGTTCTTCGCGAAGCCGCTCAACGGCATGGGGCTCATGACGCTCCCGGATTTTTATGCTCGGAGGTACGGCCGGAGCGTCGAGATCCTGGCCGCCCCGATCATGGTGCTCAGCTTCACCATACTGCTCGCCGGGAACCTGGTAGCCGGCGGATACCTGTTCGAGACCTTCCTCGGAACGAGCTACCTGGAGGGCGTGCTCCTGGTCGCGCTCCTGATGCTGCTCTACACGCTCCCCGGCGGGTTGCTCTCGGTGGTCTACACCGACTTCCTGCAGGCCACGCTCGCTCTGGTGGGCTCGATCGCGCTGATCGTCTTCGTAGCCTTCGATTTCGGGATCTCCATCCCGCACGGTATGGGGCCATTCGACCTCGCCCAGCTCTCGAAGCCCGCCGACGGCGCGTACGTGAACTGGGCGACGCTGCTCTCACTTGGGCTGGGAGACATCGTAGCGCTGGACTTCATGGAGCGGGTCTTCGCCGCCGAGAGCCCCGATACGGCCCGGAGGGCGTGTTTTCTGGGTGGTATCGGCACGCTGGCGATCGGGGTGCCGTTCTCCATCGTGTCGCTCTCCTCTGGGAGCGTCTTCGAGCGCCTCGGCATCCACCGGGGCGACGCGCCGGTGCTCTACGCGCTCTTGAAGGGCACCGCCCCGATCCCGCTCACGATAATCGTGCTCTCCGCGATAGTCGCCGCCTCGCTCTCGACCGGGACCGGAGCGGTCCTCGCGATGTCGTCGGTGTGCGCCCGCAATATCTTCCAGGTGCGCAGGGGAGAGGGAGGCAGGGACAGGCTGCTTCTGGCGACCCGCCTGGCGATGGTCCCGATAGCGGCACTGAGCGCCCGGATCGCGCTGCGCGTCCCCCAGACGGGCGTCCTGCTCACCCTCGCCTTCGACGTGGTGCTGGCGGGGTTGCTGGTCCCGCTGGTGCTCGGTCTCTACTGGAGCAGGGCGAACGCCCCAGCGGCCCTCGCCTCCATCGCCGCCGGTTCTCTCACGCGACTGTTCTTCTTCGTGTTCACACCCACGATCTACGGGGAGAAGAATACCCTGCTCTACTTCCCGAATCACGTCTTCTCCCCGGCCTTCGACGGGCTGCCTACGGTGCTCAGCCCATTCGTGAGCCTCGTCGCCTTCGTCGCCGTCGCGCTCGCGACGCGGAGGCAGCCCCTGCCGACCTGACAGGAGAAACCCGAGTAGCGAGCGGTTGCTCCCGCCGCACAAGCCAGCACCCTGCGACAGCGGCATGTTTTCCGCCGCCGGGCCGAGGAAGCGGAGGGGGACGACCACCTAGACTGCACTCAGCATCTAAATGTTGGATGCAGACAGGATATGAACGAGAGGAAGGAGGCTGCCAGATGCCGAGCGGCACCATCTCGTCTTCGCCCGAGACTGTGGGTGTGGCGGTGGTGAACTATCCGGTACCGGTGGTGGAGAGCAGGGAGGAGGTGCTCGAGAACGCGCGCTCCATCGCGCGGTACGTCGAAGGGATCAAGCGGGGTTATCCGGGGTGTGATCTGATCGTCTTCCCGGAGTACTCCCTGCAGGGTTTTCATCCGACGAAGTGGCCCGAGCTCGTGACGAGCGTGGACGGGCCCGAGGTCGAGGTGTTGGCCGAGGCCTGCGTCGGGAACGGGGTGTGGGGGGTCTTCTCGCTGACCGGGGAGGAGAACCCGGATGGGAACCCGTGGAACAGCCTGCTGCTCATCGACGATGAGGGCGAAGTGGTGATGAACTACCACAAGATCAACCCGTGGGTACCGCAGGAACCCTGGGCGCCGGGTTCCGAGACGATGGTCGTCGAGGGCCCGAAGGGGCTCAAGATCGGCGGGACCATCTGCTACGACTGCAACATACCAGAGATCGTCCGTGACACGGTCATGAAGGGTGCGGAACTGGTGGTGCGCATACAGGGCTACATGCACCCCTCTTCGGAGCAGCAGCGCAACGTGCAGATGGTCCGGGCCTGGGAGAACCTCACGTACTTCGCCGCCGCCAACATGGCCGGCAGGGATCTCGTCTACTCGTACTTCGGCAACTCGATGATCGTGGACTTCGACGGCAGCATCATGGCCGAGTGCGGGCCGACGCCCGGGGAGGTGCAGTATGCGCTTCTGGACATCGGGGCGATCCGCGAAGCCCGCAGGCACTGGACGGCCGAGAACCACCTCTACAACCTCGTGCACCGCGGCTACACCGCCGTGCCGGAGGGTGGGGTCGCTCCGTGCCCCTACGAGTTTTACCGCACCTGGGTCGAAGACCCTGGGGCAGCAGTAAAGAGGTCTGAAGGGATCACCCGCTCTTTCGCCCTGGAGGAGGCTCCGGGCCGGTAGCGGGCGGCTGTCTCTCTGCGGGTAAGCAGGATCAGGAGGGAGGAAACCGGTTGAGAGAGGTGCAGCAGAAAGGCAGGGAGGTCCGTCCCGGGCGCAGGTTCAACGCCTTCGTAGACAACGAGGTGGTCGAGGACTACTCGCTGCGGTACGCGCCCCGCTCGTTCAGGAGGTGGAGCGAGTACGCGGTGGCGACGGCGGCGCTCGGCGGGATAGCCTATCTGGTAGATTTCGCCATCGGGGGCTCGCTCGCCGTCACGCACGGTTTCTCCAGCGCCGTGTGGGGGATACTGGTCGCGGCGGTGACTATATTCCTGACCGGGATCCCCATAGCGTACTACTCGGCCAGGTACAACATCGACATGGACCTGCTCACGCGCGGGGCGGGTTTCGGTTATCTCGGTTCCACGATCACATCGCTCGTCTACGCGAGCTTCACGTTCATCTTCTTCTCGCTCGAAGCCTCCGTGATGGCGCAGGCGATCACGCTGTTCACCGGGATACCCATCTGGGTTTCGTACGTGGTCTCGGCGTTCGTGGTGATCCCGCTCGTGGTCTTCGGGATGACGCTGCTCTCGAAGTTCCAGATGTGGACGCAGCCGGTCTGGTTCGTCCTCATCGCGCTGCCCTTCCTGGCGGTCTTGGTCAAGGACCCGGGAGCCTACGCGCGCTTCACGGGCTTCGGTGGCACCGCGGGAAGCCCTTCGTTCGACCTGATCGGGTTCGGCCTCGCCGCGGGCGTCGCGCTGAGCCTCATAGCCCAGATCGGAGAACAGGCGGACTATCTGCGTTTCATGCCGCAGAAGACCGCGGAGAACTCCAGGCGCTGGTGGGCGGCGGTGCTCTCGGCCGGACCGGGGTGGGTGATCCTCGGGGCCCTCAAGCAGCTCGGGGGAGCGTTTCTAGCCTTCTACATCTTCTCGGCGGTCGGACCGGAGAAGGCGGTCGAGCCGATAGAACAGTTCGTGCGGGGCTTCGAGCTCATAATCCCGAACGGGTTCTGGGCGCTGGCGGTCGCGACGCTGCTGGTGGTGCTCTCGCAGCTCAAGATCAACGTGACCAACGCCTATGCCGGGTCTCTGGCGTGGTCCAACTTCTTCTCGCGGGTCTTCCACTGGCACCCGGGGAGGGTCTGGTGGGTGTTTCTCAACGTCGGGATCGCGCTCACGCTCATGCTCTTCGGTGTCTTCGGGTTTCTGAACTTCGTGCTCGGATTCTATTCCAATTTGGCGATAGCCTGGATCGGGGCGGTCGTCGCCGACCTGGTCATCAACAAACCGTTGCTGAAGGTGAGCCCCTCCTACATCGAGTTCAAGCGAGCGCACCTGCACAACATAAACCCGGTCGGGTTCGGGGCGATGCTCGCCGGGGCCGCTGTCTCCATCCCCGCCTTCTTCGGGGTCTTCGGGGACTATGCCCAGGCCTTCTCACCCTATCTGGCCCTCGTGGTCGCGTTCGTCCTCTCCCCGATCCTGGCGGTCGCGACGAGGGGCAGATACTACATCGCCCGGGGAGGTTCCACGGCCGAGATCCTGGAGGGTGACGAGGCACGCTACGCCACGAGAACCTGCGGCCGGTGCGGGAGACGGTACGAGATCCCGGACATGGCCTACTGCACCTTTCACGAGTCAGACATATGCTCGCTGTGCTGCACCCTCGAAAGGAGCTGCCACGACTCCTGCAAGCAGCCCGTCCGGATCACAAGAAAACCAGGTGTGGATACCGCGTGATCTCCCACCTCCTTTGGACGGCGGGCCCAGAGGAGCGCCTTGGGAGCGGGGCTTTATCTGTCCGTCGGGCCAGAGACCGGGCGGTCGTCGGGCTCTAAACTTTCTCCCGTCGCTGTGCGGGGAGAAGCAACGAAGGCTCAGGAGGGAAGTATGAGGCTCTCGCCGATGGAGCAGGAGAAGCTCATGATCTTCACCGCCGCCGAGGTCGCCCGGCGGCGGCGGGAGCGGGGCCTCAGGCTCAACTACCCGGAGGCCGTCGCCTTGATCTCGGCGGAGATCCTCGAGGGAGCCCGGGAGGGCAAGAGCGTCGCCGAACTGATGAGCTTCGGCGCCACGATCCTCTCGCGCGAGGACGTGATGGAGGGGGTCGCCGAGATGGTCGACGAGGTGCAGGTCGAGGCGACCTTCCCGGACGGCACGAAGCTCGTGACGGTGCACGACCCGATCGTTTAGGAGGAAGGGTGGACGTCGAACGAGTCGGGAACTTCCCGCCCCTGCTGGTGGTGAGGGCATGATCCCGGGGGAGTTCATTCCGGCGGAGGGCGAGGTGGGGTTCAACGAAGGACGTACGAGGCTCGTCCTCACCGTGGCCAACACGGGAGACAGGCCCGTGCAGGTCGGCAGCCACTTCCACTTCTTCGAGACGAACAGAGCCCTGCGGTTCGATCGGGAGAGAGCCTACGGGATGCGCCTGGACATCCCGGCGGGGACCAGCGTGCGTTTCGAGCCGGGCGACGAGCGCGAGGTCGCGCTCGTCGCCATCGGCGGCGACAGGGTCTTGCACGGCATGAACGGGCTCGTCGAGGGTGCGCTGGATGACCCGGAGGTGAGACGGCGCGCGCTCCGCCGGGCACGCGAGCGGGGGTACTTGGGGTGAGCCGGCTCTCGCGGCGGCGTTACGGGCAGATGTTCGGCCCCACGACCGGGGACAGGGTGCGTCTGGCCGACACCGGTCTCGTCGTGCGCGTGGAGCGAGACCTCACGCTCGCCGGCGAGGAGGCCGTGTTCGGGGGCGGCAAATCCGTGCGGGACGGGATGGCTCAAGGGACGGCCACGCGTGCGGAGGGGGCGATGGATCTGGTGATCACCAACGCCCTCATCGTCGACCACTGGGGCATCGTCAAGGCGGACGTGGGTGTCAGGGACGGGTGCGTGGCGGCCATCGGCAAGGCCGGCAACCCGGACACCATGGACGGCGTGAACGTGGAGATCGGAGCCTCCACCGAGGTCATCGCTGGGGAGGGGAGGATCCTCACCGCGGGTGGCATAGACAGCCACATCCACTTCATCTCCCCCCAACAGGCCGAGTGCGCCATCGCCTCCGGGGTGACCACCATGATAGGCGGCGGGACCGGACCGGCCACCGGGACCAACGCGACTACCTGCACGCCGGGGGCCTGGAACATCGCGCGGATGCTGCAGGCCGTGGAGGGACTTCCGCTGAACTTCGGCTTCCTGGGCAAGGGAAACTCCTCGAACCCGGAGGCGCTCGAGGAACAGGTCCGGGCGGGCGCCTGCGGGCTCAAGCTGCACGAGGATTGGGGCTCCACCCCGCAGGCCATAAGGACCTGTCTCTCGGTGGCTGATGAGATGGACGTCCAGGTGGCGATCCACACGGACACCCTGAACGAGAGCGGGTTCGTGGAGGACACGGTCGCGGCGTTCGAGGGGCGTACCATACACACTTACCACACCGAGGGCGCCGGCGGTGGGCACGCGCCGGACATCATAAGGCTCTGCGGCGAGCCGAACGTGCTGCCGTCGAGCACCAACCCGACGCGGCCGTACACCGTGAACACCGTGGACGAGCACCTGGACATGCTGATGGTCTGCCACCACCTGAGCCGGGACGTCCCCGAAGACGTCTCCTTCGCCGAGAGCCGCATCCGCGCCGAGACGATAGCAGCCGAGGACGTCCTGCACGACCTCGGTGCCATCTCGATGATGTCCTCCGACTCGCAGGCGATGGGCCGGGTGGGGGAAGTCTGGATCCGCAACTGGCAGACCGCGAGCAAGATGAGATCTCAGCGCGGTCCGCTGCCGGAGGACGACGCGGAGAGCGACAACTTCCGGGTCAGACGTTACGTCGCCAAGTGCACGATCAACCCAGCCATCACCCACGGCATCTCGGACCACGTGGGCTCCATCGAAGTGGGCAAGCTCGCCGACCTCGTGCTCTGGAAACCGGCCTTCTTCGGCGTGAAGCCCGAACTGGTGATGAAGGCCGGCTTCATCGCCTACGCGCAGATGGGTGACCCCAACGCTTCGATCCCCACGCCGGAGCCCGTCTTCCAGCGTCCCATGTTCGGGGCCTTCGGGAGCGCCCCGGCCTCGGTCTCGCTCACGTTCGTCTCGCGGGCGGCGCTGGAGGCTGGCCTGAAGGAGGCGTTGGGCCTCGAGAAGCGGCTCGTCGCGGTGCACGGTACGCGCACGCTCGGCAAGACGGACCTCGTGCACAACGGCTTCTTGCCAGAGATAGAGGTGGACCCGGAGACGTACGAGGTTCGGGTGGACGGAGAAGTCGTGGGCTGCGAGCCGGCACGCGAGCTCCCGCTGGCGCAGCGGTACTTCCTGTTCTGATGTCCATCCTGCTGCGGATGCTCCAGATCTCGGATACGGCCTTCCCGACGGGGGCCTTCTCGCACTCTATGGGGCTCGAGGCGTTCGCGGACGCCGGGAGGCTGCGCAGCGCGGAGGATCTGCGGGAGATCGTCGCGCTATACCTCTCCTCCATGGCCACCTCGGACTGCGTGGCGCTCAGGGTCTCCTGCGGGGCGGAGTTCGGGGAGCTGCTGCGTACCGACCAACTCCTCCTTGCGACCAGGCTGACGCGGGAACTGCGGTCGGCGAGCGTCGGCGTCGGCAGGCGGTTCCTCGCGAGCGTAGAGGCGCTCGGGGTGGAGGACGGGAGGCTCCTCCGCTTCGGCGAGGCCGTGCGGGCCTCCGAGACACCAGGCAACCTGGCGGTCTGTTACGGTGTCGCGGCCTCCGCCCTGGGCTTCGGTGAGGAGGAGGCGCTCCTATCCTTCCTGTATTCGAGCGTCGCCTCCCTCGTCGCCGCGGGGCAGAAGCTCATCCCCCTCGGCGGGAGCACGGCGCAGCGGCTCCTCTTCGAGCTGCACGGGGAGATGGAACGGGCGGCCTCCGCGGGCGCCGGGCTCGGCGCGGAGGACATGTACGCCTTCGCGCCGGAGGTCGACGTGCGCTCGATGCTGCACGAGAGGCAGAGGACCAGGCTGTACATATCCTGAAAAGAGGGAGGTGCCGGATGAAGGCTTTGAGGCTGGGAGTGGGGGGACCGGTTGGGTCGGGGAAGACCGCCCTGGTGGCGGAGCTCTCCCGGAGGCTCGGCGGCGAGTTCGAGATAGCCGCCGTCACCAACGACATCTACACCCGGGAGGACGCGGAGTTTTTGATCCGCGCCGCCGTCCTGCCCGATGGCAGGGTGGCCGGAGTCGAGACGGGCGGGTGCCCGCACACCGCCATCCGGGACGACATCTCGATGAATCTGGAGGCCGTCGAGGCCATGGAGCGGGATTTCCCGGACCTGGACCTCATCTTCATCGAGAGCGGCGGAGACAACCTCTCGGCTTCGTTCTCGCCCGAGCTGGTTGACGCTTCGATCTACGTGATAGACGTGGCCGGGGGGGACAAGGTGCCCCGCAAGGGCGGGCCGGGCGTCACCCGCTCGGAGCTTCTGGTGATCAACAAGATAGACCTCGCGCCGCTGGTCGGGGCGGACCTCTCGGTCATGGAGCACGACGCCGCCGCGCTGCGTGGCCGGGCGCCCACCCTCTTCACCTCCGTCCTGCACGGGGACGGGATGGAGGCGGTCGTGGATTGGGTGAGGAGGGCCGTCCGCCACCGGAGCTGGACGCCGGCGGATTCCGACCTCCGCGGTGATGGCCGGCACGACCATCCCCACTAGAACCCGGGGGCAGCGTGGCCTGCTCCGGATCCGCTTCGAGCCACGCGGGGAGAGGACCATAGTCTCGGAGCGCTACAGCAGCACGCCCTTCGGCTCCGTACGCGCCAACCACCCCGACGACACCGGCATCCCCGAGGTGCAGATCACGAACCCCTCGGGCGGCATCCTGGGTGGCGACGTTCTGGAAGTGGACATCTCGGTCGCTCCGAAAGCCTCCGCCACCGTCCTGACCCAGGCGGCCAACAAGGTTTACCGGGGAGATTTCGCCGAGCAGCGGGCGACGCTCGCGCTCGGGCGCGGGGCGTTTCTTGAGTACCTGCCCCACCACCTGATCCCCTACGCCGACTCGGATTACCTGCAGGAGACGGATTTCCTCCTCTCCCCCGACGCGACGCTCATCGCCTGGGATGCCTGCTCCGCCGGACGGGTGGCCCGGGGAGAGCGGTTCCGATTCAGGCGCCTCCGCAGTACGATCCGCCTCTCTTTCGATGCTCTCCCCGAGGTCGTGGACCGCTTCGACCTCTCCGGTGGCGGGGAGCACTTCGCCGGGTACCCGTACATGGGCGTGGCGTACGTCGCCTCCGCGAAGGATCTGCGAGTTCTTGCGGATGAGCTGCACGAGAACCTCGCCGCGCTGCCCCGCATCCTGGCCTCCGCGAGCGCCCTCCGCGACGGTCTCTGCGGCGTACGCGTGCTCGCCGGGGACGCCGCCGCTCTGTACGCCGCCCTGAACCGCACCAGGGCATCCGCACGGGCGTACCTCGGCCTTCCCCCACCGGCCCGGGAGGTGGGGTGATCGCGGAGGGCCTCGCGCCCGCCGTCTAACCCGGACGGCGGCAGAGCACGATCAGGTGGTCGCTCGCCGCGTCGAACGGCTCCCCCTCGAACCCGCCGTAGACCGCCTCGGGTTCGAACCCCGCGATCCTGAGCATCAGAAGCAGCTCGTCGCGGAAGGTCACGCGGATGGTGAGCTGGTGGCGGCGCATCTCGCGCAGCACGCCGTCCGCGCCGTAGAGCTCGTAGAAGAGCGTGATCTCCATCAGCTGGGAGGCCGTATCGTAATGCGAGACCGAGAACCTCTCCAGCGTGCCGCCGTCCGGAAGCGGGCGGCTCAGGTCGTGGCGCAGCTCCGGGCCACCGGACAGCTCCTCCGGCGAGAACGCCGAGATCTCCACGCCGAGCAGCCCGCCCGGCAGCAGGTGCTCGCGGGCGTTGCGCAGAAAGGTGAGCGCGTCGTCCACCGAGAGCAGGCACAGGAACGAGTTGAACGCGCAGATACCGAGCCCGTAGCGGTCCCCCAGCCTCACGCTGCGCATGTCGCCGCGGATCCATTCGACGCCCGGACCCTTCCTGCGCCCGACCCCGGCCATCGGTCCCGAGAGCTCCACGGCGGTCACCTCGTGGCCCGCCCCGGCGAGCCGCTTCGCTATGCGGCCCGTCCCGGCCCCCCACTCGACGACGGGGCCGCGCTCTCTTCCGGCGAGCGCGAGCCAGAACGGTACATCGTGATCGTGGTCGTACTCCAGGTCGTAGAGGTCTGAGAGGGCGTCGTACTCGAACAAGTTCTGCTCCTTGTGTAGCACCGGCGGATATAATCTCGCGAGAGGTCCCCTAAAAACACGGAGGTCCCATGGGAACCGCCGGAACCATCATAGTAGTCGCCATCATAGCGCTCATCGTGCTCTACATGATCTTCACCTACAACGGGCTGGTGCGACGCAAAAACCAGGTCGAGGAAGCCTACCGGCAGATAGACGTGCAACTCAAGCGGCGCTACGACCTGATCCCGAACCTCCTCGAAGGAGTCAAGCGCTACTTTCGCCAGGAGCAGCAGGTCCTCGAGGAGATAACGCGGGCGCGTGCCGAGGCGATGAAGCCGCAATCCCCGCGCGAGCAGGCACAGTCCGAGGCCCGGCTCTCCGGCGCGATAGGCAACCTCTTCGCCGTCGCCGAGAACTACCCGGAGCTGCGCTCGAGCCGGGTGCTTTTGGACTTCCAGGAGGAGCTCGCCTCGACGGAGAACAAGATCTCCTTCGCCCGCCAGCATTACAACGACTCGGTGCAGGAGTACAACACGAAGATCCAGAGCTTCCCAGCCGTCATCTTCGCCCGCGCGATGGGCTTCACCGAGCGGGAGTACTTCGAGGCCGAGGGCCCCGAGCGCGAGTCGGTGACCGTCTCCTACGACTAAAGGGATGAGCGGAGCGGCAGAGGCAACCTTCCGCGAGAGGATCGCGCAGAACAGGCGCAACAGCCTGCTTCTTTTCGTGACCTTCCTCGTCTTCGTCCTCGCCTTCGGCTACATCATCGGGTACGCCTGGGTGGGGGACCCGGCCGGAGCCTTCTTCGGGCTCGTCATCGCGTTCTTCGCCGGGGGCCTCTCCGGGCTGCTGAGCTACTACGCCGGGGACAAGGTGGTCCTCGCCGCCTCCAGGGCGCGCCGCATCGAGCACGACGACGCCCCCGTCCTCTTCAACGTCGTCGAGGAGATGGCGATAGCCGCAGGGCTCCCGATGCCGAAGGTCTACATCATCGACGACTCCGCTCCGAACGCGTTCGCCACCGGGCGCGACCCCGAGCACGCCTCGGTCGCGGTGACCTCAGGGCTTCTCGAGAAGCTCGACCGTGACGAACTGCAGGGCGTGATCGCGCACGAGATGAGCCACGTCAGGAACCTGGACATCCGCTACTCGATGCTGGTCGGCATCCTGGTCGGTACCACCGTCCTGATCGCCGACTTCTTCCTCCGCAGCCTCTGGTGGGGCGGAGGGAGGCGCCGGAACGACCAGGGCAACGGTCAGCTGCAGCTCATCCTCATGATCATCGCGATAATCCTCGCGATCCTCGCCCCGATCTTCGCCCGGCTTTTGCAGCTCTCGATCTCCCGCCAGCGCGAGTACCTGGCCGACGCCTCCGCAGTGGAGCTCACCCGCAACCCCAAGGGTCTCGCCGACGCGCTGGAGAAGATCGCAAAAGACCAGGAGCCGCTCGAGGTCGCCAACCGTGCAACCGCCCACCTCTACATCGTCAACCCCATAAAGCGCTTCGAGAAGCGCTCGCGCAGCCTCTTCTCCACCCACCCCCCGATAGAGGAGCGCATAAGGATCCTGCGCGCGATGGAGACCGGCGGCGTGCCGCAGACTGGACGCGATGCCGGATAGGGGTTAAACTCTCTCCCTGCGACCTTTGCCGGGTGGTGTAACGGCAGCACGGCTGACTCTGGATCAGCTAGTCCTGGTTCGAATCCAGGCCCGGCAGCTACTCACCTCGATCGATCTTCGCCGTCTCCAGGTCGTAATCCTCCTGCAAACCCAGCCAAAACTCAGGCCTCATATGGGACCAGCGAGCCAATCTCAGGGCCATTTCGGCGGAGATACCACGCTTCCCGTTTATGATCTCGTAGACGCCCTGGCGGGGCACCCCGAGGGCCTTCGCGAGCTGATTGGCGTTCATCTTGAGCGGAACCAGCCACTCTTCGCGCAGGATCTCGCCGGGGTGCACCGGGGGGTAGACCCTCGGCTCCCTCTCTATCTCCTCGCTCCAGTCTCCCATCTCTTCCTCCTGGTGGTGGTCCGCGAGCTCTACTTCGTAGACGTCTTTACCACAGGGATCTCTGTTCAAGGCCGGGATTTTCTTTCGTTCCCGCACACTTTCAGTGCAGCTCGCGCCCGAGATGTTCGAGGTGCGCCCGGGCGGAGAGCCTGGCGTAGGGGCGCATCTCCTCCGGAACTTCGGGGTAGGCCAGCTCCACCACCTCCTCGAGCGAGGCCGCGCCGGCTTCCAGCGCGGCCAGGACCCTCCGCTCACGCTCTTTGCGGTGCGCGATGTACTCCTCTACTTTCGCCTTGCCATCCGCTACCTCCGGGCCGTGACCGGGGAGGATGCGGGCGGGGGAGAGTGTCCGGACCCTCTCGAGCGAGGCCATGTACGCCCCGAGGTCGCCCTCCGGCGGGGCGATGATGATGCTGCCCCTGCCGGCGATGAGGTCTCCTGAGAGCATGGTGCGGCTCTCGGGGTGCCAGAAGCAGAGATGGTCGGGGGAATGCCCCGGGGTGTGGAGCGCAACGAGCCCACCAACCCGCATTCCGTCGTCTAGGCCGGATCCGAAGGAGAGCACCTGTGCCCCGCAGAGCCTGGAGAGCCGGGCCGCCCCGGCCGAGTGGTCCGGGTGGGAGTGGGTGAGGAGTATGGTCTCGACCGGAGACATGGAAGCCACCCTCTCGAGGTGCCCTCCGTCGTCCGGACCCGGGTCGATGACCGTACCCGCGAAGACATAGGTGTTCGTGCCTTCGAGCGTGAGCGGGCCGGGGTTGGGGGCCGTGATCCTCCGGAACTCGTGCGGGGCGTGCTCGCCGGACATCATCCGCCCCGGCGGCTCGCCGCGAGGTGCACCCGGGGGCCGTGGCGGTTGTCCGGGAGCAGGGCGATGGTCTCTATGCGGGTGTAGCCGCTCCCGGAGAGCAGCCGGTGGAGTTCGTCCAGCGTCGGCCAGAAGGCCGTGGGGGAGAGGCCGCTCTGTGGGTCTCCGGGGTCTTCCTCGCGCACCCAGCCCATGAGCCCCTCCCTCTCGGTGAGGTCCCATTCGGGACGGGCGTACTGGGTGTCGAGGTAGAGGTTCGGGGAGATGGATGAGAGGCGCTGCACGAAGCGCCGCGGATGCGAGAGGTGGTAGAGTAGCCCGCAGCAGAAGACGGCGTCGAAGGTGCCGTAGGAGGAGAGGTCGTCCTCCTCCAGGTCGGTCGTGTGGAAGGATACGTTCTTCGCCCCGAAGAGGCCTTTCAGAAACTCCGCCCGCTCCACGTTCCCGGGCCTTCCCTCAAGCCCGACCACCTCCCGGGCCCTCCTGGCGAGCTCGAGCGTCATCGCCCCCTCCAGCGAGCCGGGCTCGAGCACCCGGCCCCGGGAGGCCTCCGGGAAGGCCTCGAAGAACTCTCTGAGACGGGGGCTTGAGTGACGGGTGGCGCGGCCGTAGACCCTGCCGTCTATCCGCACGCCCGTGACCCACGGCCCGCGCCGCTCGAAGGCGTCGGCGAGCAGGTAGTGGAGCATCCTCCTCTCCTCGTCGCGGGTTTGCTCGAGCTCCCCGAGCCGGGTTTTCAGGTCGGAGATCCTCTTCGCCCGCTTCTGGGAGGTCCTGCGGGCGGCGTGCAGACCCCGCTCCAGGGTTCGGAGGTGGTCCTGCGGCAGATCACGCCCGAGCCCCGCCTCCAGCCTCAGGAAGGCCTCGAGCGGGCCCAGGGAGAGCCTCCTGTCCACAGAGATGTGAGGCACGATGGACTCCAAACCGCCTGACCGGGAAGATGTTAACAGGATGTGAGGGGTTTGACCCGCGGGAATGGATTTCCTCTCATTACCGATAGACTACGGGCCTGGTCTCTCTCATCAGATAGTCTTGTGGGATTTCATGCTCTCCATCAATCGAAGAGCGTCGGCTGATCTCCTGGCACCCGGAAGGCGGCGACCGAGAGCCCGGGGAAGCGGTCGGGGATCCCGGCCCTGCGCCGGCTTATGTGGAAGAGCTGCGCGATGTGTTCCGCGATGGGCCCCTCGCCCCGCATGCGCGACCCGAAGCGCGGATCGTTGAGGCTGCCGCCTCTCATGGACCTTATGCGGCTTAAGACCTTCTCCCTGCGCTCCGGGAAGTGGCGTGAGAGCCAGTCCTCGAAGATTTCCGCGACCGCCCCCGGCAGGCGCACCGGGACGCAGGCGGCGAAGGTTGCTCCGGCCTCCGCAGCGGCGGAGAGCAGCGCGGGCAGCTCGTGGTCGTTCAGACCGGGGATGATAGGGGCGGTCATCACCCCGACCGGGATGCCGGCTTCGGAGAGTTTCCTCATCGCGTCCAGGCGCCGCCGGGGGCTCGAGGTTCTCGGCTCCATGCGACGTCTCAGGTCTTCGTCGAGGGTCGTCAGGCTCACGGCGACGGATACCGCGCCGTGCTTCGCGAGCTCTTCGAGGAGGTCTATGTCGCGGGTTACGAGGTGGTTTTTGGTCACGACGGCCAGGGGGTTGCGGAACTCCGCGAGCACCTCGACGCAGCGGCGGGTGATCCTGAGCTTCCTCTCGACCGGCTGGTAGGGGTCGGTGACCCCGCTCAGGGAGAGGATCTTCGGCTTCCAGCCGGGTGAGGAGAGCTCCTTTCGCAAAAGCTCCGGGGCATCTTCTTTGACGAGGACCCGGCTCTCGAAGTCCAGCCCGGCCGAGAAGCCCAGGTACTCGTGGGTCGGGCGGGCGTAGCAGTAAGCACAGCCGTGCTCGCAACCCCGGTAGGGGTTGATGCTGGCCTCGAAGCCGATGTCCGGGCTGGCGTTGCGAGTAATAACGGAACGCGAACGGTCGCGCAGGTATACGGTCTCTGGTCTATCGGGAGCCTCGTCTTCGACAGGCTCCGGCACGACTTCGATCCTCTCGAATCGATTGGTGGGGTTCATGGAGGCCCCGCGTCCGGAGATCTGGCGCCGCGGCCTCACCCGGCCCTCTCACTCCAATTGGAATCGGGTCCCATTCCGGCCGGAGTATAAAGGATGAGGTCTCGGATCCCACTGCCATAATCTCGAGCCGGGCTACGGCTCCTGCCATTCGCCGCCAGGGTCCCTCTTGGTGCGCGCCAGATAACCGACGAAACCGATGAACAGAAGCGCGAGCCCCACGCTAACAGGTCCGGTGCCCCACCCGAGGCCGCTCCAGCTCGGTGGTTTCCCCATCCAGTCCGAGAACGACGCGCCGAGGGGCCTGGTAAGGACATAGGCGAACCAGAAGGCGAAGATCGGGTTCATGTTGAAGCGGTACCAGGCGACGGCGGGAACGGAGATCAGGATAGCGAACAAGATGCCCGAGGCGAGGTACCCCAGCCCCAGCGTACTCGCGGTCATATCTCCCGCTGCTGTGCCAAGGGCGAACGTGGTTATTACGGTGGTCCAGTAGAACAGCTCCCGCCGCGGGTTGTTGATGCTGTGTATGGACAGCGTCTTCTCGCTCGCGTACCAGCTCACGAAGACGAGGGCTAGGACCACGGCGAAGAATATGGTGGATACGAAGTACGGAACACCCAGGACGACGTGCAGCACGTCGGCGACCATCGTGCCGAATATGGCGACCATCGCGACGGCCACCCAGTAGACCCACGCCATATAACGGCGCGCCGCGAACTGCAGCAGCATTGCCGCTGCAAACCCGACGCCGCCGGCAACTACCGCGATATACGGGTTGATGTGGTAGACGAGGTAATCTGAGATCGTCTCGCCCATCGCGGTAGTCAGCACCTTGACGATCCAAAAGTAGACCGTCACCTCCGGGACTTTCCTCAGGGCTCGTTGCAATTAGGTAGTACCCTGATCGTGGGGTGATTCCGACCTGATAGGACGGCGCTGGTATCTGCTCCGATGTCTTTTATACTCGGAGCCTTCTCCGGTCCCAAAACCCTGGCGCTTCAAGCCTGGTTCTACTCCTTGCGAGGTCTCTTGTAGATCACGCCGTGCACAGTAGGCGCAGTTTCTAAGAGGTTGGTAAGTCCCGAGAGAACTTTCAGTTCCCTATCTGACGGGATTGGGTCTGCAACTGCTCCTCGCGGATCTCCCTGGCGAGCTCTCGCGTCTTTCAGTTCCCTATCTGACGGGATTGGGTCTGCAACAATGCGGGAGCGAGGAGCGGGAGAAACCACCTGCGGTCTTTCAGTTCCCTATCTGACGGGATTGGGTCTGCAACAAGCTGGGAGAGAAGGAGATCCGGGATGGGCGGTAGCTTTCAGTTCCCTATCTGACGGGATTGGGTCTGCAACGCGAGGTGGGGGCGTGGCGGCTCGAGTTCCCGGACCCTTTCAGTTCCCTATCTGACGGGATTGGGTCTGCAACGTCTCAGGCCTGGGCGGATGTGGCATCTGGCTCCGGCTTTCAGTTCCCTATCTGACGGGATTGGGTCTGCAACTGCCCGCCAGGATACCCGGTGAAAGCCAACCAGTCGCTTTCAGTTCCCTATCTGACGGGATTGGGTCTGCAACGAGTCGGGCTGGAACCGCTTCGCCCGGAACCCCTCAAGCTTTCAGTTCCCTATCTGACGGGATTGGGTCTGCAACGGGCGCGCGCAACGCCGGCCGCCCGATGCTGCTGGACTTTCAGTTCCCTATCTGACGGGATTGGGTCTGCAACGCACATTCACGGACCTGGCGCTCGAGAACTCGCTGACTTTCAGTTCCCTATCTGACGGGATTGGGTCTGCAACCCAGCTCTACAGGACGCGCCCTGAGCATATGTACCGTCTTTCAGTTCCCTATCTGACGGGATTGGGTCTGCAACGCGCTGGGCAGGCGGGTATACGCGCTGCTCGGCGAGCTTTCAGTTCCCTATCTGACGGGATTGGGTCTGCAACCTGATCCGCGAGATGACGACGTACAGCTGGGATCCGACTTTCAGTTCCCTATCTGACGGGATTGGGTCTGCAACAGGCGAGGGTGCTACATGGTGGGAAAGGGAAAGGAGGCTTTCAGTTCCCTATCTGACGGGATTGGGTCTGCAACGATTTCCCCGAGCGTCTCGCGCAGGAAGCTCCTTTCCTTTCAGTTCCCTATCTGACGGGATTGGGTCTGCAACCGCATGGCCCAAAGAGAAGCTCGCCGTGGAAGTGCCTTTCAGTTCCCTATCTGACGGGATTGGGTCTGCAACGGGCGCGGGTACAGCCTTCGGCACGAACCGCCTCACCACTTTCAGTTCCCTATCTGACGGGATTGGGTCTGCAACAGAAGGGCCGCGTGGAACTCCACGGCGCGCTCGGCCTTTCAGTTCCCTATCTGACGGGATTGGGTCTGCAACCCGCATGGTGGATGCAGACACCCGCCATTGCCCCATACTTTCAGTTCCCTATCTGACGGGATTGGGTCTGCAACCGGCTGGCACTGCCCGGTGTGCGCGGCGAGAAGGGCTTTCAGTTCCCTATCTGACGGGATTGGGTCTGCAACCTAGAAGAGCCTCCCGTCCAGCGCCTCGGCCGCTACACTTTCAGTTCCCTATCTGACGGGATTGGGTCTGCAACGAGCTCCTCCTCGGGGATGAGAAGCTGTATGAGATCTGCTTTCAGTTCCCTATCTGACGGGATTGGGTCTGCAACCGCGCTGGCTGGCGGAAGCAATGGACAGGGAGCAGGCTTTCAGTTCCCTATCTGACGGGATTGGGTCTGCAACCTCGGGCCACTTCCTGGAGCGCAGGATGCACGCGCTTTCAGTTCCCTATCTGACGGGATTGGGTCTGCAACAAGCCTTTGACTCCTCAGCGTCCTCGTACCCGTATGCTTTCAGTTCCCTATCTGACGGGATTGGGTCTGCAACCGCTTCGCCTCCTCGACGGCGGTCTCGACGATGCCGCCTTTCAGTTCCCTATCTGACGGGATTGGGTCTGCAACGTGGCGGTCGGCTATCTGGTGTGGCGAAACTGGAGCCTTTCAGTTCCCTATCTGACGGGATTGGGTCTGCAACCGTCAGGGGCCGACGAGGTGGCGAAGGCGGTGAAGGCTTTCAGTTCCCTATCTGACGGGATTGGGTCTGCAACCGCGGTTCGGCTCGACACGCTCGAAGACCTGGCAGCTTTCAGTTCCCTATCTGACGGGATTGGGTCTGCAACGAGATCATAAACGAGAAGAGGGGTCTCTCGGCCGAGACTTTCAGTTCCCTATCTGACGGGATTGGGTCTGCAACACGCACATGGAGGAGGACGGCCACGGGCTCTACGTGGCTTTCAGTTCCCTATCTGACGGGATTGGGTCTGCAACCTCGAGACGGCGGCGCGGGAGATCAAGGATCAAAAGCTTTCAGTTCCCTATCTGACGGGATTGGGTCTGCAACCGCTCTGCCGGTCGACTGGCAGCTGGACACTCAAGCGCTTTCAGTTCCCTATCTGACGGGATTGGGTCTGCAACCGACCATGCGCTTTCTGGACGCCGCAGGTTTCGCGAGCTTTCAGTTCCCTATCTGACGGGATTGGGTCTGCAACCCCGCTGGGTGAACCGGATCATCTCTTTGATCAACTCTTTCAGTTCCCTATCTGACGGGATTGGGTCTGCAACCTCCGCTTTCGGTGGTGCTCTCCGAGCTCCGCGAGGCTTTCAGTTCCCTATCTGACGGGATTGGGTCTGCAACCCGGCTTTGTAAGACCTCGTTCCGCTGTATATTCCACCGGCTTTTGCGGTGGTTTTCAACGTTCAGTATCCTGAAGATCAATGGTAGCATCGGTTATGAGGGGATGCAGGTTCGCAAGGTTCGGTTCTGCTTTGTATGTCCGGGGTGTTGCGAAACCGACATTTCTCAATTTTCCAGGGGAAAAGACTGCCGGGCAAGTTTACGAGGACAACGCTCTGGAAGATTGTGCTGCTTTGTTACCTGGGTTTGCGAAAGCGGGGTGATGTGGTGGGTAGGATGGACGCCACTTTGGGTACGCTGGTGGTGCTCCGGGTGCTCTCCGAGGGGCCTGCCTCCGCGGAGCGGTTGCTCGATGTTATCGAGGACGAGGTGGGTGCCAGAAGGGATGCACGCACGCTCCGCAGATACCTGGCGGCGTTGAATGAGGCTGGTTTCGAGGTAAAGAGGCGCAAAGACAGGTATGAGCTGAATGCATCCCCGGCGAAGCTGCCGTTCGATGATCACGAGACCCTCGCGACGCTGAGCGTTCTGGAGTCTTTAGCCGAGCGGGAGCCGGTTTATGGAAGGTACCTCGCCTCGGCGGTCGCGAAGTTGCGCGAGGCTTTGCCTGCCGAAAGGATCAGGTTCGCCGACAGCGGGAGGGTGGTATTCGATCTCGTCTCCGCCGATGATCCTCCGGAGGATCCCCGAATCCTCGACCTGCTTAGGCGTGCCATCCACCGCAACCAGCGAGTGGAGATCTACTATCACAGCCTCTCCTCAGGGACACGCACCTGGCGGATGGTCGAGCCGGTGCGCCTCTTCCACGCCCAGCGCGCCCACCGGCTCTACGCCTACTCCCCGGAAGCCCACGACTACCGGGAGTTCAGGGTCAACCGTATAACCGAGGTGAAGTTCCTGCCGGACCTGTTCTCTCCCGAAGCTCACATCCGCCGCCTCGAGCCAGCCAGGGTCCGGCTGGATGAGAAGACCTTCACCGCCTACGGGCGTTCGGTCATACAGGATCCCAACGCCACTTCCCGGAGGCTCGACGATGGAGGCGCTATCGTAGAAGGAAGGGTGGCGAGTACCTTCTGGACGGTGAGAGATCTTGCCTCCCTCGGACCCGGAGCCGAGGTGCTCGGTGGCGATCGATTGAGACAGGAGTTTCTGGACTTTCTTCACGCAACCGCAGAAAAATATCGCTGATACCGTTTGCGGACCTATATTGTCCGAAGAAACTGTGAAGATACCCATGCTAAAGGGTTTTGCTGGCCACGACGAGAGTGAGCCGATTGGAAGAACTGGTGATAGATGGTTTCGGGGCGTTCGTGGGGAAGAAGAGCGAGCGGCTGGTGGTGAAGCTGAAGGGCGAGGTGATCTTCGAGCGCCCGTTTTTCGACGTGGAGCGCGTGATCGTGGCGACCGGGGGCGCGACGATCTCGGCCGCGGCGATCCACGAGTGCGTCAGGCACGGCATCCCGCTGGAGTTCCTCTCCTTCTCTGGCGCTCCCTACGCGAGCCTCGTCTCCCCGAACCTGGGCGGGACGGTGAGGACCCGCCGCGAGCAGCTGCTCGCGTACGAGGATCGCAGGGGCGTCGAGCTCGGCAAGGCCTTCGCTGTGGGCAAGCTCAAAAACTCCGCGAACGTCCTGAAGTACTTCGCGAAGTACCGCAAAGGTGCGGACCGCAGGACGTATGACTTCCTCTACCGCAGGGTGGACCGCATAGAGGAGCTCGTCCGGCTGGTGGAGGAGATCGAAGGCTCGCGCGCGGACGAGGTGCGCGGCGCGCTGCTCAACGCCGAGGGGCGCGGTGCTGCCCTGTACTGGGAGGGCGTCGAGCGGCTCGTGCCGGCGTTTTCGGGGCGTGAGGGGCGCGGTGCGGGCGACCTGGTCAACTCCCTGCTCAACTACGGCTACGGCATCCTCTACCACCGGGTGCTCTCCGCGGTGACGCGGGCGGGACTCGATCCCTTCGCCGGCTACGTCCACACCGACCGGCCAGGCAAGCCCTCGCTGGTGCTGGACCTCATCGAGGAGTTTCGCGGGCAGGTAGTCGACCGTACGGTGCTCGGGATACTCGGGACCGGGTTCAGGGTCGGGATGGACGGCGGGATGCTGGACGAGGCGACGAGAAAGCTCCTCGCCGGAAAGGTGCGGGAGCGCCTCGCCACCCGGATCAAACACCGCGGCAGGAAACACTCTCTGGAGAACGTCATCCACATCCAGGCGAGAGGCGTCGCCGGCTTCGTCCGTGACGGGGTCCTCTACCGGCCGTTCGTGGGGAGCTGGTAGTGGGTTACGTCCTCCTCATCTACGACATCCCGGACGACAGGATTCGCCACCGCGTCTCCGAGCGCTGCAAGGACTACGGGCTCTCGCGCATCCAGTACTCCGCCTTCGCCGGGGAGCTGGATCGCAACCGCCGCGAGGAGCTGATGCTGCGCCTGAAGAAGACGCTCGGCAGGAAGGAGGGCAACATCCGCCTCCAACCGGTGTGCACCCGCGACCTCGCGCTCGCGAAGGAGGTCGTCGTTGAACCTTCCTGATCTCACCGTCACCGACGTCCGCCAGTACGTCTACTGCCCGCGCATCCCCTACTACCGCTACACCCTGCCGCTGGAGCGCCCGGTGACCGCCAAGATGGACCTCGGCAGGGAGGAGCACGAGTCCACCTCCGCTAAAGAGTCTCACCGCACCCTGAAGGCTTACGGGATAAAGGAGGGCGAGCGCCGCTTCGGGGTGGACCTCTACTCCCGCCACCTGCACCTGCGCGGCAGGATAGACATGGTCATCTTCACCAGGTACGAGCTCGTCCCCGTCGAGTACAAGATGACCTCCGACGTGGGGCTGCACCACAAGTACCAGCTCGCCGCCTACGCGATGCTCGCCGAGCACACCTACTCCCAAACCGTGAGCCGCGCCTTCGTCTACCTCACCCCGGAGAAGAGGGCCGTCGAGGTCCCCATCACCGCCGCCATGCGCGAGAGGGTGCGCGGGGTACTGCACGAGTTGCGCCGGTCCGTCTGGAACGAGCGGCTCCCGGCGCCAACGCCGCACCGCGGGCGCTGCACCGGTTGCGAGTACCGCCGATTCTGCGGCGACGTCCTCGCCGGAGGTGCCTGAGGTGTTCATGCCCACCACCGAGGAGAGAAAGAGGCTTCTGCGGGGCGTCATCCCGCGGGCGCGCAGGCTCGGGGTGGACGACACCTTGCGCGGCTGGAGCTGGTCCGCCCCACCGCTACTCTCGCCCTACGAGGTGCCCCTGGGCCTCTCCGAGGTCGCAAACGCCTACTGCGAGACGGGCCGCGACGTCTACGCCCGGCGCGTCCTCGGGATCGAGCCGGAGCCGAACGAGAAGATGCTCCTCGGTAGCGCCCTGCACGGAACTTTACGCGACTGGGTCGTCCACGCCAAGCGGAGCCTCTACGCGTGCGGCGTCGGGCGTATCGAGGAGGCGCTGGAGCGGATACGCGCCTTCCCCGCGCCGGAGCTTTCCAAGGCGAAGACCCTCATCCAGTACGAGACCGACGCCATAGAGTTCCGGATACGCGAGGCCATGAGCCAGTTCCCCCGCATCGGGACCGACGCGCTCGTCGCACAAGTTCTGCCCGTGACGCTCGGACAGATGCTCGACGGTGCCTTCCTCGGTCTCAGCCGCCGCCTCTCCACGGATCTCCTCAACCTCGGCGAGCCGGTCGTCCTCGACATCATCTTCGACGACGAGAAGCGCAGCTTCCATCGGCTCACCCTCGCCGGATACGCCCTCGTGCTCGAGGCCGTCTACGAGTTCCCGGTGGATGTCGGGCTCACCGTGTACGCCGGCTTCCGGGACGGCCGGCTCCGCATGGAGCGCGAGTTCACCGTCCTCGGGGACGAAGTCAGGATGGAGTTCATCGAGGCGCGGGACGAAAAGCAGCGCATGGTCGCCGAAGCGATGGATCCCGGCCCCTGCGAGGGATGTGAAGCGTGGTGTGGTCGATAGAGGATAGGATCGAGGACGCTCTATCCGTCAGGGATCAGTATAATGCTGGCACCTCGCTGGATAGGGGACTGAAAACAAGGAAGTTAGATGGAGCAGATCGAGAGCGGGTTCTCCGCAATATAGGAGACCGAAAGATTCGAAATGTCCCGCAAGGTCGTAGCTCAGGCTGTCGGGGTCCTCACAGATATTCCCCAAGGTAGTTTTATGGAACAGTTGCAAAAAACTCTCGGCTATGGTAGGTTGCACTCCGTGAATGGGTGATGGATGGGAGCGGGTGCTTTTGATTGAGGTTCAACGAGTTTGTGGCATTTATATCAAGTGTGGAGAAGTCAGGGGTAAGTGAGGAGTTTCATTGCTTAAGTTCACTCGACATCCCTTCGTGGACGTAGGAGCCGCAGCGATCACGGCTTTCGCGGGAAAAAGCAGGCCGGAGGACTTGTCCTGGCAGGATCTCGATGAGGTGGCAGATTTCATAGAACGTCATTACACCAGAGATCCTCTCAAGTCTTTCCTTACGGCGATCTTTCCGAACTCCGGTTACGTCCAGCCGGCGATGAAGCCAGAGAAGTTTGCGGCTTTCCTGAACCGGTATCTGTACGGCTACCGAAACGAGGAGAGTGTTTCGGGCTTGCGTTGCGTGTACTGCGGGCAGGAAGCGAGCGTACGGGTGTTTCGCCAGCATGTCCCCATGTTGACCGGAGAGGGGATATTGAATTTCTTCCCGGGAGCAGCACCGGGGCTGCCGGTTTGTGGGTTTTGTCTGCTGTGCATCCAAGCTTTCCCGCTGGGGGCGACTAAAAGCTCGGGGCGCGCGCTGATCATACACTCCGACGACGAACAGGTAACCCTGCGAGCTGCCAAGAACTTTCTTCAGGACAACCTGAAATATTTAAACATGCAAGACATAACCAAATACCCGGACCAAAAATATCCCAGAACGGTCTTTGTGGATCAAGTTCTCAGGATCAGCGAGGATTACCTTCAGGGGCAGGAGCACAGCCCCTCGATTACCCTCTACCACCTGACCAACTATGGGACCACGGCGGATGTCGGCATCCTGTATCTGCCATCGCAGATAGTAGAGTTCCTTTCTATCGCCAGCTCCGCCAAGTTCGGACGGATCTGGGGGGAGATCGTACGGCGCGCCTGGCAGAAGGTGGACAACGCGCGCCCCGGTGTTGCGCGCAACTTCTTGTACGAAGACCTCTTCGACTTGCCGGAGAGAGCTGCACGCTTCGTGCAAGTCTACTTCTTGAGGCAGGGTTTCAGGGCCCCCGTGAGGTTCAAAGATGATCCCCGCAGTGGTTATGTACTTGAGAGGGAGCTGGATCTCATCTCGTGGGATCTTACGGCCATGTTTCTGAGAGAGGTGATGGAGATGGATGCCGAGCGTATAAGAGCTATCAGGGATCTGGGTGACCGGCTCAGTTCCTATATCTCAAGGACCAACGACAGGCGGTTCTTCAGAGATTTCTACAGGGTCGACAGATATGGGCAATTGCGTGGGTTGCTGATCAAGGCCAGCAACGCCGAGGTCAGAAGCGGCAGATCACCGCTCATAGGTTTCGACGAGTTCATCACGATCTTCGAGGAGGGGAGAGATCTTCCGCGTATAGACTGGCGTCTCGCGCGCGACCTCGTGCTCATACGAATAATCGAACGCCTTCATCAGGAGGGAAAGATGCTCGAAGAGATGACTCCGGAAGCAGAGGAGATTCCCGGTGGAGAAGCGGCGGAAGGTTAGGAGGCTGTAGTGGCTCATCTGAACGGACTCTTGCTCATAGACGCGCCTGCATCCGCCCTCAATAATGCGGGCTCCGTGCCTGGAGACAGGACGGACAACAAGGTGACCGTCAAGTACATCAGCACCAGAAGCGGTGCCTATCCCTACGTTTCTGCACAAGCTTTCCGCTACTGGCTGCGCAGTACGCTTGAGCAGTCGGATCTGAACTGGCAGGCCGCGCCTATCTATCGCGAAAGCAAGGTGGCCTACACCGACGCCAACCCCATAATTTACTGGGACGACGACCTCTTCGGGTACATGCGGGCTCCCTCCAAAAAGGTTGAAGCTGTCGAGGCGCGAGAAGGGGACGAATCTCAGAAGCAGTTCACGGAGGTCGAGGGCACCATAACCCGCGTCTCTCCTTTCAAGGTGAGCACGCTGGTCTCGGTGGGGCCTGTCAACCTTACGGAAGACTTTGGCGTCATGTCACGGCACGATGGAGATCCTGTGCCATACGAGCACCAGTTCTACCGGACGACCCTCAAGGGGCTTTTCGGGTTGGATCTCCGCTCAGCCGGCACTTTCTGGCATCGGGCCAAGACGGGCTACAGGAACCTGGATGAGCACCGCAGACGCCAGGCCCAGGAGCGTAACCTTGAAGAGTACGATAGCGGCAGAGCATACCGGTTGCCTCTAAAGGAACGCGTAGAGCGTATACGTTCCCTCCTGCAGGGCATGGCGCTGCTGGATGGAGGCGCGAAGCAGACGCTCCATTACACGAACGTCGCGCCCTCTTTCGTCATCTGTGCCGTTACCAAGGGGGGAAACAACCCCTTCGGTCACGTGGTGACAGCGGACCCGCGTGGCGAGGCTCAGGTCAACGCCGAAGCGCTCGAAGAAGCGCTGGAAGTCTACTCCGATCAACTGCTCTCACCCGTCTACGTGGGATGGGCGAAAGGCTTTATGGAGGGGCAGCGCACGGATGTGGAGGCTAAAGTAGCGCAGAGGGCGGTCATCGCTCATCCACGACGTGTCTTCGAGCGGCTCGCCGATGACTTCGCCAAGAGCGAGAACGCCAGCTGGCTGGACTGAGGAGCGCTATGCAGGTCGTTCGCGTCGAAATGGAGGGGCTTACCACCTCCTTCCGCTACCCGCATTTCATGTGGGGGAGGCATCCCACCTTCGAGATGCCACCGCCGGCTACCATCTACGGTCACATCTGTAGCGCCGTCGGGGAATGGATGGATCCTATAGGGCTCAGGTTCGGATACACCTTTACACACGAGGGTAAAGGTGAAGACCTGGAGCATGTGCACGCTATATCCCCAGGAACCGGCAGGCCGCTGCGTCAGAGAAAAAGGGGTGTGGTCTTCGCCGAGCCGGTGAATATCCAGGGCAACGTGAATCCTCTAACCCGGGAGTTCCTGTTCAGGCCCCGGATGACACTTTACGTGAGCCCGGCGGACCTTGCGGAGTACTTCAGATCACCACGCTACCCAACGGTGCTCGGGCGCTCGCAGGATCTCATGAGCTACAGGCGAGTAGAGGTTGTCGATCTCGAGCGTGCTCCACGAGCTTACTACGAGCACACCCTTTTGCCGTGGGAGATGCAGGTGCGTGTTCGTCGGGGAGTGACGGTGCTTATGCCCCGCTACGTGGACTACTCCAGGGGGCGTGAACCAGCTTTCGAGAGGTACGTGATCCTCCAGAACCGGGTCGTTCTGAGACCGACGGAGGAGCGTCAAGAAGATCTGGATGAGGAAGAGCGTCCGGTGATTCGCTATGAAGACGAAGCTATTCTGCACTGGGTAGACCCCGATAGCTCGGAGTACAAGGGAGCTAAAAGAGGAGTTTGGCTGCACGGCTTCACGGAGTAAGAATGGCTCTCGAGATTCCGAACGCGTTGCGAAACGTCTGGGCGAAGAGTCCTGATTCCGGAAATACTTCGGGTGAGACACTTGTCGAGCATACCTACAGGGTGTGCGAGAAGGTCGCGGAGCAGTACAGGCTGCGCCCTGATCTGGGGGAACGCTTGGGCTGCAAGCGCTTCTGGCATCGGGCGTTCTGGGCGGCATTCCTCCACGATTTCGGTAAGGCGGCGAGTGGTTTCCAGAAACAATTGCTTCCCGGGGCGAAAAAAGCCTGGGGAAAGAGGCACGAGGTGCTCTCGCTTGCCTTCGTAGGGTGGGTGTTCCCGGAGGAGCACGAAGACTGGCTTCCGGTGGTCTCCACCATAGTGTCTCATCACAGGGACATGGCGGAGATAAAGCGTGGGTATCCGCCAGCGAAGCGTCCGGAGTACGATGTACTCCCCGAGATGCTCGACGAGATACCCGATGAGGCAATGCCGGCGCTTCGGGAATGGTTGTCGACCGCTCCAGCGGAGTGGATCTCCACACTCGACATGGACGGGGCAGGTATCGAACTGCCTGTCCTCCTTGCTCACGAATCACCCACCGAGTTTCGGGACAGAGGTTATTTGCGTGTCCGCAGGGCACTCGATGCCTACTTCGACTTGGAAAGGCGGCTCGAAGAGCTGGGGCCCGAAAACCCGATAACCATAGCCGCTCTAGTGCACAGGGGAGTGATGGTGACCGCTGACCACGCGGGATCCGCACATGCAGAGAGGTTTCCGAAGCTCCCGGTTCCCGAGCCTACGAGGTTGCTGGAGGAGCTCAACCTTCCGGAGCCCTACCCGCACCAGCGCAAATGTATGGAGGAGTGGGGCTCAGTGATGTTTGCAGCTCCGACTGGATCCGGTAAGACAGAAGCAGCGCTGCTATGGGCTGCTCGTCAGGGCTCGAATGGTGGGGCGTCGCGTCTCTACTACGTCCTGCCGTTCCAGGCGAGCATGAACGCGATGCGCAGGCGTCTCTCCGAGCGATTTGAGGAGAAGAACGTTGGTCTGCAACACGGTAGGAGCCGGTTCGCTCTTTACCGGATGTTCCTCGAGCAGGAAGAAATTTCGTCCACGACCGCCATGAAAAAGGCCGCCTCTGCGACCCAGCTCTCCAGGCTTCATTACTTCCCGATCAGGGTGTTGAGTCCTTACCAGATGTTATCCGCGATGTATCGACTCAAAGGCTACGAGTCTGCTCTTGCCGATACCTTCGGCGGGCTCTTTGTCTTCGACGAGATACACGCCTACGAACCGAAACGGTTGGCCCTGATACTGCGGATGATGGAGTACCTCGAACGAAATTACGGGGCCAAGTTCTGCATCATGTCCGCCACCCTACCGGAGATATTGAAAGGGTGGCTCTACGAGACGTTGCCGGGTCTGAAAGAACTTTCCGTACCAGACAACCTCTTCGAGAAATTTCGGCGCCACCGTATCGTGCTTCTCGACGGTGAGTTGGAGAGCGACGACGGGGTACGCAGCATAGAAGAAGCTGCCGAGCGTGGCTCCGTGCTGGTCTGCTGCAATACGGTGCGCCGGGCACAGAACGTCTACGAGAGGTTGAAGAGCTCCAGCTCGGAGGTGCATCCATCACTCTTACACGGTCGTTTCAATACTAGGGACCGCACGCGTAAAGAGCAGTGTTTGCTTGCTCGAATGGGAACGAAGAACAGGTCCGAAGGTAAGGGTATCGTGCTCGTCGCAACGCAGGTCGTGGAAGTCAGCCTAGATGTAGATTTCGACACCATATTTACCGAACCCGCCCCCCTGGATGCTCTCCTGCAGAGGTTTGGGCGGGTCAACCGGGGCATGCGGCACGATCTGAGCGATGTGCATGTTTTCAGGGAGCCACGAGAACAGACGCTACCTTATGATGAACTGCTTGTTCAGCGGACGGTGGATGTGTTGGAACGGGAGAACCAGAAGCCGATTGATGAAAGACTCTTGAAGCGGTGGCTCGATGAGGTTTACGGCGGTGAAGTCTCCGAGCGCTGGAAAGCGGAATTCGAGGAGGCTTCGAGTCTCTTCTGCAGGGCTTGTATTGATCGTCTGTTTCCATACCAGTCCGATGAGGAGTTGAGCGAAGAGTTCTACAGGATGTTCGATGGGGTTGAAGTGGTTCCTGTGGGACTGAAGGACGAGTATCTCGAGTTAAGGGAGGAGAATCCGCTCGAAGCGGGCGAGCTTCCGGTGGCGGTGAGTTGGGGCCAGCTGGCGCAGTTGGATAGAGCAGATCTCGTTGAACCTTCTGAAGATTGGGTAAAGGTCGTCCATGTACCTTATAACCCAGAGTATGGGCTGAGGTTGGATGGCGTTTGAACCTTAAGGATTCATGGAATGTTTCCTTGCTCGGTCCTGGATCCATGTCCTCCAGGTGGATTGCGGGTATGAGGTCGGAGAATACAACACCTGCCAGGGGATCGCTGTGGCCGTAGAGTCCACCAGGAGTGTCCTGCGGTGATAGAGGTCCGGGCCCTCATCCTGCTTGCCTCGCGGCCGGAGTCGGTTGGGATCGCGGTGGAGATGCTGCGGCCGGAGAGGATGGGGATCATCTCCTCGCAGGAGGTCTTGGAGGCGATCGTGCTGCGGTGCGCGGAGCTTAAGGGGGCGGGTGTTGAGTTCACCTACCACCTGGTGGACTCGCCGATGGAGATCTCGGACGCCTTCGGGCGCTTCGAGCGCCTGCTCGCGGAGCTCACGGATGAAGGGTACGGGCGGGAGGAGATCCTTCTTGACGCCACCGGCGGGACGACCCCGATGAGGTTGGGGGCGGCACTCGCGGCGATGACGCGCGGGGTCTCGATGGTGCACCAGCGGGTGCCGCAGCGCTACGTGGACGGGCGCTGGGAGCGGGACTCTTCGCGGGAGGTGGAGGTCGTCCCGATGGAGAACCCGCTGGAGGCGACGGGCCTCCTGCGCGAGGGGCAGGCTATAGAGCTCTTCAACCGCAGGGATTATGCCGCCGCGGCGCTGGTCTTCGGGGACATCGTGGGGAAGGTGAGCGGGGTCGAGCGCGGTCACTACTACCGGGGGCTCCTGCTCCTCTCTGAGGGCTACGCGGCCTGGGACGTTGCGGACTACGCGGCGGCGCTGGAGCGGCTGCGGGCGGCGCGGGAGGAGCTCGGGGCGAGCTTTTCGCACCCGGAGCTGGCCGGGAGGGCCGGGGAGCTTTCAGAGAGGATCTCGGCGCATCTCCCATTCCTGGGGAGGGTGCGGGGCAGGCTCTCGGTGGAGAACGTCGTGGACATGCTGGAGAACGCCCGCCGACGCATCGTGGACCAGGGGCGCCACGACGACGGCGTCGCCCGGCTCTACCGCTGCGTCGAGATGTACCATCAGTGGCGTCTGATGAGCGAGCACGGGATAGACGCCTCCCGGGTGGACTGGGGGAAGGTGGGCGAGGAGGTGCGGGAGCGTTTCCTGCGGGAGTCGGGGGCGAGCGGGCTGCCGGAGGTTCTCGCCCTGCACCACGCCCGGCTTCTGGAGCGTATCCTGAGTGGAGAAGCCGGGGAGGAGGATGCGGTCTTGCGGGACCTTCTGCGCCAGCGCAACCGCTCCATCCTGGCGCACGGGCTCGAGCCGATAGGGGAGAAGGCCGCCCGCCGCTTCCTGGAGTACGTGGAGGAGATGATCGGCGAGGAAGGGGTGCGCTCCGGGGCGGTCCACGCGACGCTGAAGGGGCTCTGAGGTGGAGCTCTACTGCCACGAGGTCACGGTGCGCTTCGTCGAACGGGCGGTCGTGCCGCCGTACGAGGGTTCCATGATCCGGGGCGCCTTCGGCCGCGCCTTCAAGGAGAGCTGCTGCCCGTTCCCGCACGACGGAGGCGGCTGTCCTCTCGGGGAGAAGTGCCCCTACGGCTACGTCTTCGAGACCTCTCCGCCGGAGGGCCTGAGGGATTTTTCGAAGAACCAGCAGATCCCCCGCCCCTACGTCTTCGAGCCGCCGGAGGAGACGAGGATGGAGTACGGGCCGGGCGAGAGGATGCGCTTCGGGTTCACCGTGGTGGGCCGGGCGGTGGAGTACATGCCGTACTTCGTCTACGCGTTCTCGAAGATGGGCGAGATGGGGGTGGGTCGCAGGAGGGCCCGCTACAGGCTGGAGAGGATCGTCGCGAGAAACCCGTTCTCGGGGGCGCGGGAGGAGGTCTTCGACAGGGAGGTGGTCAGAAACCGCCGGCTCGCGGTTGGCTGGGAGGACGCCGCGCGGGAGGCTCGTGGTCTGGATCCCGGGAGCATCCGGGTGGAGTTTCTCACGCCCACACAGGTCAGGTTCCGGGGGGAGGTGGCGGCCGGCGCCCCCGCGTTCGCCGCGCTGGTGCAGGCGCTCCTCATCCGCATCCCGATGCTCTCCGCCGTCCACTGCGGTGAGCTCTTGAGGGAGGACTTCCGCGCCCTGGTGGAGCGGGCACGGGAGGTACGGACGGCGCTCGACGAGACGACCTGGGTCTCCTTCCGGCGCTACTCCTCGTTCAGGGGGAGGTCGGAGACGCTCGAAGGGGTGGTGGGACGGGTGGAGTATGCCGGTCCCCTGGAGGAGTTCCTGCCGCTGCTCTGTCTGGGCCAGCTCACCCACGTCGGGCGGCGCGCCGTCTTCGGGCTCGGGCGCTACCGCGTGCTCGCCGCGTGAGCGGGTTGCATATAATCGTTTTCTGAGCAGGCGCGAAGACGGGGGTGACGCATGGACTTCGAGCTGAGCAGGGAGCAACGGGAGGTGAGGGAGGAGGCGGCGCGCTTCGCCGACGAGGTGGTGGCGCCGGGGGCGGCCGAGCGGGACCAAAACGACGTCTATCCGCAGGAGATCTTCGAGAAGCTCGCCGCGATGGGCTTCATGGGACTCTGCGTGCCCGTAGAGTACGGCGGGGCCGGGAAGGACTTCCTCTCCTACGTGCTCGCCATCGAGGAGCTCAGCCGCGCCGACGCCGGGGTGGGGGTTACGCTCGCGGTGCACACCAGCGCCGGGACGCTCCCTATCCTGCAGTACGGCACCGAGGAGCAGAAGCGGCGGTGGGTGCCGCCGCTCGCCCGGGGCGAGAGGATCGGGTGCTTCGCCCTCACCGAGCCCGGGGCGGGCTCCGACGCTGCCGCGATCGAGGCGAAGGCCGAGCGGGCCCCCGGCGGATACCGCATAAGCGGGCACAAGCAGTGGATCACCAACGGCCGGGTCGCGGGGACCATGATCCTCTTCGCCCGCGCCCCGGAGGGCGTGACCGCCTTCATCGTGCCGATGGATGCCGAGGGGATCTCCTTCGGAAAACACGCGAGGAAGATGGGCGTCATCTCCGCCACCACCGACGACGTGCTCCTCGACAACGTCTTCGTCCCGGAGGAGGACGTGCTCGGGGAGGTGGGGAAGGGCCTGCGCGTCGCGCTCGGGACGCTGGACCCGGGGAGGATCGGGATCGCCGGGCAGGCGCTCGGGATAGCAGAGGCCGCCTTCCGTCACGCATCGCGTTTCGCGGTGGAGCGGAGCGCGTTCGGCCGTCCCATAGCCGGGCACCAGGCGATCTCCTTCAAGCTCGCCGACATGCAGGTGAAGCTGAGGGCGGCGCGGCTTCTCACCTACGAGGCCGCCTGGATGAAGGACCGGGGGATGCGCGTCACCGAGGCCGGCGCGCGGGCCAAGCTCTACGCTTCGCAGGTGGCCAACGAGATCGCCTACGAGGCGGTGCAGATCCTGGGCGGCAGGGGGTACATGAAGGACGAGGGGCCGGTGGAGAGGCTCTACCGGGACGCGCGGGTCACCGAGATCTACGAGGGCACCAGCGAGGTGCAGCGCATCGTCATCTCCCGCTCCATCCTGCGCGGGGTCTCCTCAGAGAAGGGCGTGCAGCAGCAGGTCCAGCGCCGCGGCTGAGACGGTCCCGAGCAGCGGCGAGAGGATCCAGTTCAGGGCGATGTTGCGCAGCGCTCCGCGGTTGAGCTTGCTGCGGTCGGTCGCGAGCCCCACCCCGGCGAGCCCGCCGACGACGCTCTGGTTGATCGAGGCGTTGTACCCGAAGGCGTTCAGCGTCGAGATCGCCGCGGCCTTGGCGAACTGGGCCGTCGCGGCGAGCGGCACGTCCAGCGGCAGGAT
Organism: Rubrobacter sp. M3-4; assembly: GCF_059772285.1. Taxonomy (NCBI): domain Bacteria; kingdom Bacillati; phylum Actinomycetota; class Rubrobacteria; order Rubrobacterales; family Rubrobacteraceae; genus Rubrobacter; species Rubrobacter sp. M3-4. The sequence goes on along the minus strand of NZ_JCBAJP010000009.1, from coordinate 6,085 downwards.
CTCGTGCCCGATCCGCTCCAGGAGCCGTCTGCCCCAGCTCACCACCCCCAAAGCCATGAAGACCCCGCCCCAGAGCGCCGCGACCCTGGGGGAGAAGATCCCGGCGTCGGCGAGCGAGGCGGCGGCGTTGCTCACGTCGTTCGAACCCATCGTGAACGAGCTGTAGAGCGCGGTCACGACGAGGAACGCCGCGAGCGCCCCCCGGCCCCGCCGGGCGATGCCGAGCCCCGCGCGCGCCAGGACGAACCCCAGGACGAGCGACAGCACCGGCCCCGCGGCCCAACCCAGGACCACGAGCCCGAAGAGCCCCCCGCGCACCGGGAGGCCCGCGGCGAGCGCCGCCCCGAGCAGCGAGAACGCGTAGATCTGGATCGTCGAGACCGGGAGCCTGTAGTAGGTGGAGGCTATGGTCACCAGCGAGGCGGCTATCTGCGAGGCCGCGACGTCCTCCGCCGGGGCGCTCTCGATGAGGTTCGCGTAGGTCCCGATGACGTTGAGCCCGGCGGCCGTCGCCCCGATGACGACGCAGACCGCCGCGAGCCCGAGCGCTCGCCGGAGCGTGAGCACCCCCGCGCCGTAGGCCGTACCCATCACCGAGCCGGTGTAGTGGCTGCCCATGCTCCACGCGAACAGCGCGCTCGCGGCCAAAAGCAGGGCTTCCAGCAGGCTCATGCCAGCAAGTATACAAAGTGGTGCGGGATGGTATAGTCATTCCTGAACGCCCGTACAGAGGGAAGAGGGAAGCGACCTGCAGGAGGAGCGCCTTGGACACCAGAAAGAAGAGCGCCCGCGAGAGCTGGGAAGAGGCGTACTCGAAGAGCCCGGAGCGTGACGCGGAGTTCTCGACCATCTCCGGCGTGCCGATCAAACCGCTCTACACCCCGGAGGATCTCGGGGACTTCGACTACGAGGAGAAACTGGGCTACCCCGGCGAGTACCCCTACACCCGCGGGGTCTACCCCACGATGTACCGGGGCAGGCTATGGACGATAAGGCAGTTCGCCGGCTACGGGGACGCCGAGGAGACCAACCGGCGCTTCCGCTACCTGCTCGAGCAGGGCCAGACCGGGCTCTCCGTCGCCTTCGACATGCCCACCCTCATGGGGCTCGACTCCGACTCGCCGCGCTCTTTGGGCGAGGTGGGGACCGAGGGGGTCGCCATAGACTCCCTCGAGGACATGGAGCGGCTCTTCGAGGGCATCCCGATGGACGAGATCACGACCTCGATGACCATCAACGCCCCGGCGATGGTGCTTCTGGCGATGTACGTCGTCGCGGCCGAGAAGAAGGGGATCCCGCCGGAGAAGCTCGGGGGGACCAACCAGAACGACATCCTCAAGGAGTACATCGCGCAGAAGGAGTGGCTCTACCCGCCCGGCCCCTCGATGCGCATCTTCAAGGACATGCTCGTCTACGCCACGCGGCACATGCCGAAGTGGAACACGGTCTCCATCTCGGGCTACCACATCCGGGAGGCGGGCTCCACCGCGGCGCAGGAGCTGGCCTTCACCCTCTCCGACGGGTTCGCCTACGTCGAGGCCGGCATCGAGGCCGGGCTCGGGGTGGACGAGTTCGCCCCCCGCTTCTCGTTCTTCTTCAACTCGCACATAGACTTCTTCGAGGAGATCGCCAAGTTCCGCGCCGCGCGGCGCATCTGGGCGCGCGAGATGAAGGAGCGCTACGGGGCGAAGGACCCCAGGAGCATGAGGATGCGCTTCCACACCCAGACGGCGGGGTGCTCGCTCACGGCGCAGGAACCCTACAACAACGTCGTCCGCACGGCCTTCGAGGCGCTGGCGGCGATCCTGGGCGGCACCCAGTCGCTGCACACCAACTCGCTGGATGAGGCCCTGGCGCTGCCGACCGAGGAGGCGGTGCGCATAGCCGTGCGCACCCAGCAGATAGCGGCGCATGAGACGGGCGTGGCGAATACGATAGACCCTCTCGGCGGCTCGTACTTCGTCGAGGCCCTCACCGACGAGATGGAGCGGCAGGCCTACGAGTACTTCCGGCAGATAGACGAGCTCGGCGGGGTCATCCCGGCGATCGAACAGGGCTTCCAGATGCGCGAGATCGCCGAGGCTTCCGCCCGCTACCAGCGGGAGATGGAGGAGGGGCGCCGTCGGGTGGTGGGCGTGAACGTCTACGAATCCGAGGAGGAGCCCGACGTCGAGCTGCACCGCATCCCTCCCGAGGTCGCGGAGCGTCAGATAGAGCGCGTCAAAGACCTCAAGAGGAGGCGCGACAACCGGCTGGTGCGCCAGCGCCTCGAGGAGCTCAAGCGGGTGGCCCGCGGCGACGGGAACACGATGTATCCCATACTCGAGTGCGTCCGCGCCTACGCCACCGAGCAGGAGATCTGCGACGCGCTCAAGGAGGTCTTCGGCACCTACACCGAGACCCCCGTGATCTAGGGTATCCCGGCGTTGTCTATGAGGTGGGTCCGGCCGACCCGGGCGGCGATGATCGCCCGGGCCGGCCTCTCTCCGAGCCTCTCGAGCCTCTCCAGGCTCTCCGCGTCGACCACCGCGGCGTACTGCAGCCCGACGAGCGGCTCTCTGCCACAGACCTCTCGCATCGCCGCCTCCAGCTTCTTCGCCGAGCGCTCGCCCTCCCGCGCCAGCTCGGCGCACCGTCCGAGCGCCCTGGAGAGGGAGAGCGCCGCCTCCCTCTCTTCGGGGGAGAGGTAGACGTTGCGGCTGCTCATCGCGAGACCATCCTCCTCGCGCACCGTCGGGCAGCCCACCACCTCCACCCCGAGCTGAAGTTCCCGCGCCATCCTGCGCACGATGACGAGCTGCTGGTAGTCCTTCTCCCCGAAGTACGCCCGGTGCGGCCTCACCGCGCCGAAGAGCATCGTGACGATCGTGGCGACACCCCGGAAGTGCCCCGGCCTCACCTCCCCCTCCCACATCTGACCGAGCCTGCCCGGATCCACCGAGGCACGCCCTCCGGAGGAGAGGTCGGGATCCTCCTCCCCGTACATCGCCTCGATGGTCGGGGAGAAGACGGCGTCCGCGCCCTCGCGGGCGAGCAGGGCACGGTCGCGCTCGAGGTCGCGGGGGTAGGTCTCGAAGTCCTCCCCCCGTCCGAACTGGGTTGGGTTGACGAAGACCGAGACCACGACCCTCTCACACTCTGAACGGGCCCGGCGGACGAGCGAGAGGTGTCCCTCGTGCAGCGCGCCCATCGTGGGGACGAGCCCCACGGTCTGCCCGGAGGCGCGCCAGCGCTCCGAGAGGTCGCGCATCTCCTCCGGGGTCGAGGCCGTCTCTAGCCCTGCTCCCACCGGCGGCGCTCCTCCTCGTCGAGGTTCCAGCCGTGCTCGGGCGCGGGGAACGCGCCGGAGCGGACCTCCGCGACGAACTCCCCGGTGGCCCGCTGGAGAACCTCCCGTACTTCGGCGTAGCGCCGGACGAAGCGCAGCGGCGGTCCTGCGGATAGGCCGACGAGATCGTGCCAGACGAGCACCTGCGCGTCGCAGGCCGCCCCGGCCCCGATGCCGATCGTGGAGATGGAGAGCTCTTCGGTGATCCGCCGGGCGACCTCGGAGGGGACCGCCTCCAGAACCACCGCACAGCAGCCGGCTTCCTCGACGGCTCTGGCGTCCTCCAGCAACCTCCGGGCCGCCTCTGCGCTTTTGCCCTGCACGACGCTCCCGAAGCTGAGCGAGGACTGAGGGGTGAACCCGAGGTGCCCGACGACGGGGACGCCCATCCCGACGAGCGCCCGGATGCCTTCCAGGGCGGCCCGGTCGGCACCCTCCAGCTTTACCGCCTGCGCTCCGGCCCGCACGAGGGCGGCGCCGTTCTCGGTTGCGCTCTCCAGCGTGGCGTAGCTCCCGAATGGAAGGTCTGCGACCACCGGGACGTCCGGGCGCGGCGAGCTCGCTACCCCGCGGACCACCGCCCCGGTGTGCCGCAACATATCCTGCATCGTGACCGGGATGGTGCTCTCGTAGCCGAGGATGACGTTGCCTAAAGAATCCCCGACCAGGATCATGTCCACCCCCGCCTCGCAGCAGAGAGCCGCGGTCGGGGCGTCGTAGATCGAGACCATGGCGAGGCGCCGGCCTTCGGCGCGGGCGTCGGCGAGCAGACGGGGGAGGGATCTCCCGGGCAAGCTCAGCTCCTCGGCTCGACGTCGTCTACTGGTGCCACGCGCGGTATGTTAGCAGATGATTTCCTCACCAGGGTTGCTCGGTTAGAATGTCCTGCCGTCATGGGCATTTCTGGAGCGGACGGATGAGCGGGGTCGAGGAGGCCCCCCTGGCGCTCGTGGTGCGTACCCCGGACGAGCCGGGGATACTGCACGCGCTCACCAGCGTCATACTCGACCACCGGGCGAACATCACCTACATAGACATCTCCGAGCGGCGGGGAGGGGAGTCGAGGATCTACCTCGAGCTGGAGGACGTACCCTCCCCGGAGGTGCTCGTGGCGGACATCGAGGGGCTGCCGGTAGTCCGGGAGGTCGAGCGGGCCCCTTCGTTCGCCAAGGTCTACGGCAAGAGGATCATCGTCGTCGGCGGCGGGGCGCAGGTGGGGCAGGTCGTCGTCGGGGCGGTCGCGGAGGCCGACCGGCACAACATCCGGGGCGAGAAGATCTCGGTGGACACCATCCCGCTCGTGGGGGAGGAGAACCTGGCGGCCGCGGTGCGCGCGGTGGCGCGCCTTCCGCGGGCGGTGGCGCTGGTTCTGGCCGGGGCGCTCATGGGCGGGGACGTGGCGCGGGCGGTCTACGAGATAAGGGAGCGGGGCATCATCGTGCTCTCGTTGAACATGGCCGGCAGCGTTCCGGAGGCGGCGGACCTCGTCGTGAGCGACCCGGTGCAGTGCGGCGTGATGGCGGTGATGGCCGTAGCCTCCTCGGCCCGCTTCGACATAGACAGACAGCGGGGCCGCCGCTACTGAGCTCTCAGGGGAGCTGGCCGGCGGGCACCCCTCCCTGCACGGCCCAGTAATAGATTATGTAGGCCCCGGCGAGCACGAGCAGCGCGGCCGAGGCGAACCGGACGTAGGGCAGCGCCCCGCGCACCCACTTCACGATCCCCTGCTTGAAGAGAGCCAGAGCCAGGGTGAGCCCGACGAGCACCACCGCCATCCCGAGGGCGAAGTCCAGGAAGCGCCCGATGCCGGTGAGCGTCCCGCCCGAGGCGAGGCTGCTCCCGACGAGGACGAGGAAGAGCGGGAGGGCGCAGCTCATCGAGGCGAGACCGTAGGCCACCCCGAAGAGGAAGAACCCCCTCACGCTGACCTCCTTCGCCGGGCTCGGGGCGAGCCGCTCGAAGGTCCCGACGTAGAGGCTGCGCCCGGCGAGCATCCACAGCCCGACCAGCACGAGCGCCACCCCGATCGCGACCCCGACGGCGGGCATCGCCGAGAGCACCGCGGCGCCGCCGGCGGAGATCACGGCCCCTATCGCGGTGAACAGGAGCACGAACCCTGAAGAAGCGACCGCACCGACCACAAGCGCCCGCCCCAGCCGCGAGGGCAGGGACCGCCCGTCGAGATCCTCTCCCGAGCCGAGGTAGAGCGAGAGGTAGGCGGGGAGCATCGCGAACCCGCAGGGGTTCACGGCGGCGACCATCCCGGCGGCGAAGGCGAGACCGAACGGCAGGGCGCCGCCGATCCCCGAGAACCAGTTGGCCACAAGCGACTGCAGCCCGCTCACAGACCCTCCTTCTCGAGCACCTGCTCCAGCTTGCTCTTCGGGGTGGGGGCGGCGTCGCGGTAGACGATCTTCCCCTTGCGGTCGATGATGATCGTGGTGTCGAGGGAGCTCACCCCGAGCCTGCGGGCGACCGTACCGCTCCTGTCCACCGCCCAGGGCAGCGGCCTTATGTTCCCGGCTCGTCGGAAGGCGGCTATCGTCTTCGCGTCGTCCCTGGGGTCGACCGAGATGATGAGGAGGTCGAGTCCCTTCTTGTGGTAGCGGGGGTAGAGTTCGGACCAGGCCTTGCTCTCGGGGATGCACGAACCGCACCAGCCGGCCATGAAGTACAGCGCGACGACCCTGCCCTGCTCCTTCGAGAGTTCGAAGGTCTTGCCGTCCAGGGTCTTTATGCTGAAGTTCGGGGCCTGCC
>NZ_JCBAJP010000008.1:0-115000 GCF_059772285.1 Rubrobacter sp. M3-4 | reverse complement strand
CGGCAGTTTTACTCTCCAGAGAGGACAGCTGCGTCCACGTCGATGCGAGCCAGGGGAGCCGCACTACCCGATCTTCTGGCCTGAAGTGCTTCGAGTTCGTGCAGGGTCTTGTAGAGAAGCCGGCAGAGATGCGCTTCGTAGCGGGTTATCTTCTGCAGTGTAGTATCCTCCGGTAGGAGCCGCTCCCTGCGCATCCGTTCGAGGTCCCGCTCCACCTCGAGCGCCTGGTACTTCGCGCCGGCAGCCTCCCTTCGGGCCTCTTCCGTGGCTACCTCAAGGAGCGCTTCGGGATCTTCGCCTGTGGCCTGTGCGATGGCCTCAAGACCGGCCCGGACCATGCCGGCCGTCCAGCCCTCGAACTCTTCCCACTCGACACCTTCAGGGACACCGGGGATGGAAAGACGCGAGAGGACCTCCTCTTCGGTCTCCTCTCCCCGATCTACTACATCCGTCTGGACGAGAGCATCCCACAGGATCGCTTCCGCATCTTCGGCTGGCAGCACACGCTCGTCTTCGAGCTTCGGTAAACGCTTGAAGAGCCTGTGCTTGGCGGCGGCGTACTTCGCCCTGGTGCGTACCTCTTCAGGGTGTATGCCTTCGGTGAGACTCGCCCTCAAAAAGCGGCGCCTGTCCGCCAGATCATCCTCTATTCTCTCCTGGGAGAGGGCGATGGTCTCTGTCTCGTAGCGGGTGACCCGGTGGAGGCGCCAGGAGAGCAGTGCCACCCTCTCGGCCAGCACCGTCTCCAGATGTCCGGTTGGGGCGAGATCTTCGAGTATGCCCTCAAGGTGCTCTTCCCAGTCTTCCTGTTTCTCGACGCCAGGCACCACTGGGGCAGGAGAACGGATGCCGTGTCGGGTGGCGTTCCAGCGGGTGACATCCTTGCCCTCTTCTGTCTTTGGGCCACCTCTCTTCGGACCTGCACCGGGGTTTTCGGAGCGAGCTTCAGGAAACGTCATGTCTTCATCCTTCCTTCTCTTCGATGCTTCTCTGCAGACTCGACGATAGAGGGCAGGCACTCGGAGGCTTTCACCTCGTGCCACTTGCCGCCGTGTGGGTCGTACAGCCCTATCCAGACCGGGTACTCAGACCAGCGGATGATCAGCCCGCGGTGCTCAGGGTGAAGGAGCTTCATGAGGGCTCTCTTGTTCTCGAGAAGAGCAGACCTGAGCTCTGCGGTCAGGACCCCGGCCGGGGCGTCCACATGCAGTCTCTCTCCATCGACTTCGAGAATCACATCCCGCTTCTCGAGCTCCTCCAACATAGCTCGAACGTTCATATCGTGAACCTCTCCCGCGCTCCTCTACGCACGCCACTCTCCCCTTCCCCTTCTTCACTATTGCAGCTAACCTGACCAACCTGACCATCGGCCGGTTTTCCAGCACAGGTAGGCGGTTTTTCGTGGTCGGGTTTCTGGTCGGGTTGAGCAGGTCGTGGTCGAGTGAAAAAATCGCAATCCGACCACAACGGCGGGACAGAGTCCGCGTATTTATGCGGGTTTCTGTCGTCGTGGTCGGGTTGGTCGGGTTTTCCCGTGAAAGGAAGAAGAAGTTCGTCTTTTGTGTGTAAAACTTCCCGGCGGCGCCCCTCGAGGGTCTTGCGGACCGTGAGGACCCGGCGCGCTTCATCCGTGGAGAGAAGCAGACCGCGCTCATGCAGGCGCTTTCTCAGCGTGCGACCGGTTATGGTCAGGGGATCGTCAGCGTCTCTACCCTGCTTCTGCGCGGCGGCGTAGGATGCCTCTGGCTCGAGGTAGAGGTGATCTACATCGAGCCAGCCGACGCGCTCTCCCTGCGGCCGCCACTCCTCGCGCATGAAGTCTCCGGTGCCGATAGTTGCCGATCTCCAGCCCCACGCCCCCGGGTTTTCAGGTGGAGCGCCTTCGGGGTCGGCAACGTGGGCCCTTCCGCTGGCTATCGCCGCTGAGAGCAACTCTCTGAAGCGGCGGGTGGGTTCGCTGGCGGACTGGTGTTGCTGCTGCGCCGAGGCTGCCTCGAGAATGGTCTGCCAACCCCGGCGCCACAGCCTCTCGGCCTCCTCGCCGGTGAGGGCGCCGGCGTCATAGGTGAAGGAGAGGAAGTACCTGAGGCCGAGGGCCAGGTCCGCCACGAGAGACGGCGTGCGCCTGTGCTCTCCGCTCTCTCTTCTTGCGTGTTCTCTGATGGCTGCACGTTCCTCAGCGAGCGAGGTTTTGATCTGCTCGTAGCGCGGCGCGAGCCACCGGAGAAAGGCGGCCATGGCCCGGGCGTAGAGCCCGCCCGCGGCGTCTCGCTGGCATCTGGTGAGTATCTTCCAGTCGAGTGTTCCGGGTGAGAGCTCGAGTAAGAGCATGCGGGCCCTCAGAGACTGCCCGCGCGGGACATCTTCTCCGGTGGAGAGGATCAGGGCGCGGGGTGGCTTATCTTCTCTCAGGGTGGTATCCGGCCGCATCCTCTGTCGCCCCGCGACGTTGCCTTTGGCGCGAAGCACCCGGTCGGCTTTCTTGTGCCAGCGCTGCACGTCGTAAGAGCTGCCGTTAGGGGCGAAGTCGTCGAGGACCAGGACCTGGTCCTTGAGCGTGAAAGCCTGCGCCTCGATGGCGTTCTCGGTGGATTCCCAGGAGAGTAGGTGCCGAGCGTCCAGATCCTTTCCAAAGTGCTGCTGGCAGAGGGCCGCCAGCTCGCTCTTGCCCTCGCCGGTCGGGCCGGAGAGGTGGATGCTAAAATCCGTATCCCCAAAGGCGGCGCGGTAGATACCCGAAAGCAGCGCCACGGTGATACCGGCCGGAGCCAGCCGGCAGAACCGCAGGCTGGCCCGGATGGCCTCCACCAGCTCTTCACCTTCGGGTGGCCCTGGCAGAAGGCGCCTACGGAATGTCCCGGCGAGAGAGGTCTTGACCTGCTCGATGATCCCGTCCGCGCCTATCGCGCCTCCGGCGTGCAGGTACACCCATTCACCGTCGATCCGCCGCCAGCCGGTGTGCGTGTAGACGTGCTGGGTGGGGATCTCGCCCGAGAGCACCTGTACGGCCGCCCGGGCGTGGTCCTTGAGAGAGAAGCCCGGATAGACGATGGCCCCGGCCCCGAGGTGTTCCGTCGCCCAGTTCATAGAAGCGAAGGTTCTGCTCAGAACAGAGAAGACGGCGCGGCGACCGTTCAGGGTAGCTTCTATCTCGAAGTGGCGCTTCGTTTCCACCCCGTCGTCTTCGGAGATATCCGACGTGATCTTCGCTGTGAAGTTGGTGAGCAGCGTCGGTACGGGGCCGTTCTGGGTCGGCCTGTCCCAGACAAGCCCGGACGGAGTGGCGCGGTAGGGCAGGGAGGGGCCGTCTTCCAAATCGGGGGGTTGCTTGAGCTCCGGCGTGGCATGTCCAAGCAGGTCCTGGACCGTGTGGCCCGAAGCGAGGAAGTCGTCCACGCCCTGCTTGGCGCCGCTATCTGCGGCAGGAAGGTAGATCAGGCTCACCTTCGCGCCCCTGCCCCCCAGAAAGCCCTTGAGCCGCGAGAGTGCCGCATATACTTCCCGCTTCTCCATGACATCGGAATCGAAGACGACGTAGACCTTGCGCCCCTCAAGCGCCACATATTCCCACTCAGAGAGCGCCGTCTTGCCGCCGCGCTCGTTCGTACCGCGCCAGTTCCATACCCCGATCAGCGCCACGACGCACAGACCTTTACTGACCAGAGCGTCGGCTTTCTTGATACCCTCGGTCACGAACAGCGGAACACCAGGATCCCCGAGCCTCTCCCTACAAAGCGGGTGCACGTCTAGCGTCATGCTAGCCCCTGAGGGGGTCTCGTATTTGACTGGTCTGCCTCGCCGGCCGATTCTCGGCTCATCAGGTCGCGACTGGTAGAGGACCACCTCACCGGTCGGGCCGTAGATGGGTATGAGGAGCGCCGGTACGTTTCGCTGAGACCGCCCGAAGCCGAGCCGCTCGAGCGCCGCCTTGCTCGTGACGGTACGGTAACCTCTCTTGACGGCAACGCGGGCGCTTATGCCCGACCCCTCAAAGAGCATCCTTTCGTGCGCCGGAGACAGCTTCGCCGTCCGGCACTTCTTCCCATCCTCCATCGCCATGCGAAGTTACCTTCGGAACATACGCGCTTCAAGGAACGCATCGAGATCCGTGCGGCGGATGTGCCGTGTCCGGCCAAGCTTGGCGGACGGGAGCTCTCCGCTCGCGAGCAGCGCGTACAGCCGGGTGCGACCTATCCCTGTGTAGACGATGGCTTCTTCAGGAGAGAGCCAGCCGCGTTCTACTCCGTTTTCCTGAATTTTCTTTGATGCTCTCAGGTTCTCCCTGCTATTATTCTTCATGCGTGTACACCTCTTTGTAGAGAAGGGGTTGCACGTTCAACACAGCGACGGACGCGGCAGTTTGGCGACTCGGCGCGTCCGTCTTCTTTTTATTTAGGCATCTCGTCTTAATCACCTCCTCTCTTACTTTCTCGCGATCCAGCGCTCCGGCTCGAGTGTGGGGATACGAATGGCCCGCGGCGAGATGCGATGAGCCGGTAGACTTTGGATCTGGGAACCTTCAACTTCCTGGCGACCTCGGCCGCCGTGAGCCACTCGCCGCGCCTACTCTCCGCCCGCGTCATCCTTCTTCCCACGCGGAGCTGAGACATCCGCGAATTCCCCTTTGAGATCCAGCACGAGAATGTCGTCCTGCATCTGTACCGGGTAGCGCCGGGCGGCCGTGGTGTCGATCCCGTAGTGTCGTGTGAACGCCCGGCCCGCGATCATGAACGAGACCGCGTTCTTGCCCTGAGCCCGCAGCCCGAACGCCCGTGGATTGTCCGGATCTGTCTTCCTAAAGCCTACAAGCTGCCGTTCGCGATCGAAAAGCAGTTCCACCGCCTCCGGAGAGCCGAGCAGGTCATACGCCGCCTTGTTCAACGAGAAGTTGCCGGAGCGCTGAATAGTTACCATCGCGCTCTCGCTTCGGCCCGCTCTGCGCTTGTCGAACGTCTCAAATGGCATTTCGCGTATTTATTATATACACGTGGCATCGTGCGTACACCAATGAAATCTGAACTTGGAGTTCAAACTGCGATTTAAAAGAGCTTGGGTTGAAAATAATTCAATAGTCAAGCTCCTACACACCGCATATCTGTCTTTATAACGCATAGATCCGCCTTTATAACGTTTTTATGAGCGCTGCATTTGTTTATATAGGTCATACAATATCCCGCAAATCCAGCAGGAAGTTTATTGGAGTAGTCCCCGGTGCATAGTCTCCCTGTTCGTCTGGTACACCAACCGGTACACCAACGCAGGATATGTTGTAAAGTGTCACTGGAGTACAGGTGAGACAGAATGTGCGGTATTTGCAGGGCTTATTGAAACTCTACGGATGTTACTGTACTTGTGGAGGCAGATTCCTAAACCCCGTGTCGGAGGTTCGAATCCTTCCAGGCGCACTTTCTTTTCTGGTGTTTTCCTCCCGTGGTGGAGGTGGGGGATCGTCCTCTATTTCGAAGAAGATCTGGAGATGAGATGATCAGGGCAGTCTGTGTTCGGGGGGTGCGGATCGGGGAGGGGTCCCCCAAGGTCATCGTACCGCTCACCGACGGGAGCCCGGAGCGGCTGAAAGAACGGGCCGGTGCGCTTGGTGAACACCACGCGGACATCGTCGAGTGGCGGGTGGATTTCTTCGAAGGGCTCGGGGACCCCTCGCGGGTCGTCGCCACGGCCCGGGAGATCTCCGCGCTCGCGGGAGGACGACCGCTGCTCTTCACCTGCCGGACGGAGGAAGAGGGCGGGGAGGCCGGGATCCCGGAGGAAGAGTACGTCCGTCTCAACGCCCGGATCATCGAGGCCGGTGCGGCGGACATGGTGGATCTCGAGTACCGGTTCGGTCCGGATGCCCTGGGGGGTTTGATCGGGTCGGCCCATTCGCGGGGAATGCCGGTCGTGGTCTCCAGCCACGACTTCTCCGGGACGCCGGAGAAAGACGAGATCGTCTCCAGGCTGCGCCGGATGCAGGGTCTGGGGGCGGACGTCTGCAAGGTCGCCGTCATGCCGCGCTCCGCCCGAGACGTGCTCGTGCTGCTCGACGCCACGCTGACGATGCACGAGCGCTACGCCGACCGCCCCCTGATCACGATGGCGATGGGACGTCTCGGGCTGGCATCGAGGTTCTTCGGCGGCGTCTTCGGTTCTGCGGCAACCTTCGGCACCGCCGGTGCGGCCTCCGCACCGGGTCAGCCGGACGCGGAGGAACTGCGCAGGATGCTCCGGCTGATACACCAGGGAGATCAGCCCTAACGCAACCTCTCCACCTCCCCCTCGAAGAGCGCCACCCGTCCGTCGCCGGTCTCGAGCACGAGCTCCCCGTCCGGCCCGAGGTCCACCGCGAGCCCCTCAACCACGCCTCCGGCCCGACGCACCCTGATCCGCCGCCCGAGCGTGCAGCTCAGCGACCGCCAGTCGGAGGCTATGGCCTCGAAGTCGTTAAGGCGCGCCAGCTCCACCTCCAGCTCTCCGAGCACCGCGGCGAGGAGCCGTACGAGGTCCACCTCGCGGCCAAGCTCCGCCCGAAGCGAGGTTCCCCCCAGCCCCTCCACCGACGCCGGGTCCACGTTTGCGTTGATCCCGACGCCGAGCACCGCGAACTCGAGCCCCCCCGAACGCCCGAAACCGGCCTCGGCGAGTATCCCGCACACCTTCCTCCCGCCGACGAGCAGGTCGTTCGGCCACTTTATCTCCGCCTCCACCCCCATCTCCCGCAGCACCTTCGCTACCCCGACCGCAGCGGCCAGCGTGATCCTGGGCGCGTGGGTGGCCGGGATCTCCGGCCGCAGGACCAACGACATCCACAGCCCGCCGGCGGGAGAGGACCAGGCCCGGCCCAGGCGTCCCCTGCCTCCCGTCTGCACCCCGGCGACGACGAGCGTCCCGTGCGGCGCACCCTCGCGGGCCAGCTCCTTCGCCCGCTCCTGGGTCGAGGGGACCTCGGCGTAGAGTTCCACCCGCCGGGCGAGCGGGCTCCCCAGACGCTCCACCCGCTCCCGGTCGAGGCGGCTCGTTCGTCCTTCGCACTCCATGCTCGCCTCCGGGATTCTATATAATCTCCCGACCTATGGATGCATACCTGCAGACCGAACGCCTGCTCCTGCGCCGCTTCACCCGGGACGACGTACAGAACCTCTTCGAGCTCGACTCGGACCCGGAGGTCGTGCGCTACGCCAACCCCGGTGGGAAGACGCGCACCCGCGAGGAGATCACGCGCGAGGTCCTCCCGCGCATCCTCTCCTGGTACGAGAGGACCAGCGGCAAATTCGGGTATTGGGCAGCCATAGAGAAGTCGAGCGGCGAATTTCTAGGGTGGTTCGAGTTCAGGCCGTTCGACGAGGACCCGGAGAAGACGGAGCTCGGCTACCGGCTCAAGAGGAGCGCCTGGGGAAAAGGATACGCCACGGAGGGCGCCCGGGCGCTCGTAGAGAAAGGCTTCACCGAACTCGGCATCGAGCACGTCGTCGCAATAGCCCTGGTCGAGAACCCGGCCTCGGTGCGGGTCATGCAGAAGACGGGGTTGCGCTTCGAGCGGAGGGGCACCTACCCCATGTACCCCGGCAGGAAAGAGGTCGAGGAAGTCTGGTATGGGCTCCGCAGGGAGGACTTCCTGCGCTCGGGGCCGCCCGCGTGATATAACCAGCGCCCGATGCACCAGATTTCGATCCTCATCCAGAACCTGCCCGACTCGCCCCAGGGATTGCTCGAGTTCCTCACGGCCCTCATGGCCACCTACGGGTACCTGGTGGTCTTCATCGGGGCGGCGCTGGACAACTTCGGGTTGCCGGCCTCCGGAGACGTGGTGCTCTTCGCGGGCGGTTGGATCTCGAACGAAGGCCGGATAAAGCTCCCTCTGGTGATGGCCTCGGGCTTCGGCGGCGCCCTCGTCTCGGACAACGCGATGTACTGGATCGGACGCGCCGGCGGCCGGCCGCTGGTCGAGCGCGCCTCGCGGGTGCGCCTCCTCGGGATCATCATCAGCCGCAAGAACCTCTCGAAGGTCGAGAAGTTCTTCGCCTCCCACGGCGGCAAATCCGTCTTCATGGGCCGCTTCGGACCCGGCCTGAGGAGCATGACACCGCTCTTCTCCGGCGTAAGCCGCATGAGCTACCGCCGCTTCCTCCCGTACAATCTGGCCGCCGTCGCCGTCTGGGCCGTGGCCTACACCCTCGTCGGTTACGCCTTCGGCGAGTACTGGGGCGTTCTGCTCTCCGTGGCGAAGTCCGCCGGCTACGTCTTCGCCGCTCTCGTCCTGATCGTCCTCGCCCTCTACGTCTACCGCCGCAGGCGGCGCCGGGAGGGGTAGCAGGCTGCTACACTCTCCTCCGCGAAGGAGGGTGTGATGCCGGAAGAGAAGCAGAGCGCGACCGAAGGACTCGAGCGCCGCAATCACGAGCTCTCGGTCCTCAACGCCACCGCCCGCGAGCTCAACCGCTCGGTGCGGCTGGACGAGGCGCTGGAGTTCACCCTCTCGCAGGTCGCAGAGCTCCTCGAACTCGAGACCGGCTGGATCTGGCTCCTCGACGAACCCTCCGGCGAGCCCTACCTCGCCGCGACCCGCAACCTCCCTCCCGGTCTCGCCTCGGACCCGCGCCGCATGGACGGATCGAGCTACTGTTACTGCCTGGACACCTACCGCCGCGGCGACCTCGACGGCGCGGCGAACGTGAACGTCCTGGCCTGCAGCCGGCTCGCGGACCTCGTCGGCGGCACCGGCGGCCTCAGGTACCACGCCTCGATCCCGCTGTACGCCGGGCCGAAGAAGCTCGGGGTGATGAACCTGGCGAGCCCGGGCTGGAGGAGCCTCTCGGGGGAGGAGCTGCGGCTGCTCTACACCATCGGGGACCTGCTCGCCATCGCGATCGAGCGCTCCCGTCTCTTCGACCGCAGCGCGCACCTCGGCATGATGGAAGAACGCAACCGCCTCGCCCGCGAGATACACGACACCATCGCCCAGACCCTCTCCGCCACCGTCCTGCAGCTCGAGTCGGCCGAGGCGCTGCTGGAGGAGGACCCGTGCTCGCCGAGGGCTCGCGAGGCCCTCGGCCGCGCCCTCTCCCTCACCCGCCAGAACCTGCAGGAAGCCCGCCGCTCGGTGCAGGACCTGCGCGCCGCGCCGCTCGAAGGGCGCCCGCTCGCACAGGCCCTGCGGGTGCTCGTGGACCGCTGGGAGGAGGAGAGCGGGGTGGCCGCCCGCCTCAAGACGGTGAACGGGGCGAGCCCCCTCCCCCCGCGCGTGGAGGTCGCGCTCTACCGCATCTGCCAGGAGGCCCTCTCCAACGTCGCCCGCCACGCCCGGGCGGACCGCGCGACCGTCCGGCTGACGGTCACGCCGGAGCGGGCGCTCCTCTCGGTCGAGGACGACGGGGTGGGCTTCGATCCCTGCCGCATCCCGGAGGGTCACTACGGCATCACCGGGATGCGCGAGCGCGCCGCCTCGGTCGGTGGC
The DNA here is from genome assembly GCF_059772285.1 of Rubrobacter sp. M3-4. Classification (NCBI taxonomy): domain Bacteria; kingdom Bacillati; phylum Actinomycetota; class Rubrobacteria; order Rubrobacterales; family Rubrobacteraceae; genus Rubrobacter; species Rubrobacter sp. M3-4. The sequence continues at coordinate 105,552 of NZ_JCBAJP010000008.1, read as the reverse complement.
ACGCTGGAGATAGAGAGCGCAAGCGGCAGGGGTACGGCCGTGAGGGCGGGCGTCCCGCTGAAGGAGGGTTGAGGTTGGAGAAGATCCGCATCCTCGTCGCCGACGACCACCCGATGCTGCGCGAGGGGCTGATCGCCGTGCTCTCCACCCGTCCGGAGTTCGAGGTCGTCGGCGAGGCACAGGACGGCGAGGAGACGCTGCGCCAGGTGCAGCGTCTCCGACCGGACATCGTCCTGCTCGACCTCGAGATGCCGAAGCTGGACGGGGTGGCCGTGCTGCGCACACTAAAGGAGCGCGACCCCGGCACCCGGGCTCTCGTCTTCACCGCCTACGATACCGACGGCCGCATCGCCGGCGCCCTCAGGGCCGGGGCGGGGGGCTACCTGCTCAAAGGTGCCTCCCGGCAGGAGATCTTCGACGCCATCCGCACCGTACACGCAGGCGGCACCCTGCTCGGTCCTGAGGCCGCCAGGTTCATCCTGGAACGCGGCGGCCCGGGCGAGGCCGAAGGGCTCACCCCGCGCGAGCTGGAGGTGCTGGGGCTCCTCGCCAGCGGCCTCTCGAACGCCAGGATCGCACAAGAACTCTACATCAGCGAGCGCACCGTCAAGTTCCACGTCTCCTCCATCCTCTCCAAGCTCGGCGCCCGAAACCGCACCGAGGCCGCCAGGATCGCAGCCCGGCGTGGTCTGATCTCCTCTCCCTGACGCCGGGAACCCGTACTCTCGTACAGGGCGGGAAACCGTCCCGCCGCACGATGGCAGATTCCCCCCGAAGAGGCACCATACCTTCCGAGAGGAAGACGTCCCGAGAAGGGAGTGCCATGTACGACATCCACTACGAGATCTATCGCCAGCGCCACGCGGAGATGCTCGCGGAGGCGGAGACGTACCGACTGGCGAGGGAGCAAAAAGAGCACCGTAAACAGTGGATGCTCCAGACCCTCCACCGGGAGGCGCGGCGGTCCGCGGGCCGCCCGCTCGAGCACCCGAAAAAGCATGAAGGAGGAGATCATGCCCAGAACGGCTCTCATCACCGGGGCCTCTCGCGGCCTCGGGTTCGCGCTCGCCCGTGAGCTCGCCGGAAGCGGCTGGTCGCTCGTCGTGGACGCCCGTGAACCAGAGGCCCTCCGGGAAGCCCGGGAGGAGCTCTCGGCGCTGACGCAGGAGGGGGTCGTCGCCCTCGCGGGCGACGTCTCGGACCCGGAGCACCGCCGGGCGCTCGCCGCCGCGGCTCGAGAGCTTGGAGGGCTGGACGCCCTCGTCAACAACGCGAGCATCCTCGGCCCGAGCCCGCAGCCGTCGCTCCTGGACTACCCGCTCGCGGTGCTGGAGGAGGTCTACCGGGTGAACGTCATCGCCCCGCTCGGGCTCATCCAGGCCGCGAAGGATACCCTGAAGCCGGAGGCCAGGATAGTGAACGTCACCAGCGACGCGGCCCGCGAACCCTACCCCGGCTGGGGAGGTTACGGCTCGAGCAAGGCGGCCCTGGAACAGCTCACGAACATCCTCGCCGCCGAGAACCCCTCCCTGCGCATCTACCTGCTGGACCCGGGAGACATGCGCACCCGGATGCACCAGGAGGCCTTCCCGGAGGAGGACATAAGCGACCGGCCGCTCCCGGAAGAGGTCGCGCCGGCGCTGGTCGTGCTCCTGGAGGGCGACCACCCGGGCGGCCGCTACGAGGCCCGCACGCTGCTCCCCTCAGGAAGGGAGAAGGGATGAACCCCCACACCACACGTTCTTCGACACCGGGAACGCTCCAACCGCTCGACTTCGAGCTGCCGCGAAAGCTCGAGGCCGCAGAGCCGCCCGAAGCGCGGGGCCTCTCGCGCGACGAGGTGCGGCTGCTCGTCTCCCGTCGCCCGGACGGCCGCATCGTCCACGCCCGCTTCCGGGAGCTGCCGCGCTTCCTCCGGTCAGGAGACGTGCTCGCCATAAACACCAGCGGCACCATGAACGCCGCGCTCGCCGCAAAACGCGCCGACGGCACGCCCCTGGTGCTCCACCTCTCGACCCGCCTGCCCGCGAACCTGTGGACCGTCGAGCTGCGCCGCCCCGACGGGGTCGCCACGGAACCCTTCCGGGGAGGCGAGCCGGGAGAGCACCTGGATCTCCCCGAAGGGGGAGGGGCCACCCTGCACGCCCGCTATCCCGGAAGCCCGCGGCTGTGGGTCGCGACCCTGGACCTCCACCGCCCGCTCGAGGAGTACCTCGAGGAGAACGGAGCCCCGATCCGCTACCGCCACGTCCCCGAGAGCTGGCCGTCCGGCTGCTACCAGACCGTCTACGCCACCGAGAAAGGCAGCGCCGAGATGCCCTCGGCGGGGAGGGCGTTCACGCCGGAGGTGATCACGCGCCTCGTCGCGCGCGGGGTGCAGTTCGCGCCGCTCCTCCTCCACACCGGCGTCTCCAGCCCGGAGGACGGCGAGCCACCCTGCGAGGAGTACTACCGCGTCCCGCCCGAGAGCGCCCGGCTGGTGAACGCGGCGAGGAGATCCGGACGTCGTGTGGTCGCGGTCGGAACCACCGTCGTGCGGGCGCTCGAGACGGTCGCGGAGGAAGATGGAACGGTCCACCCGGGCGAGGGATGGACCGGGCTGGTGGTGACGCCCGAACGCCCCCTCCGGGCCGCGGACGCCATGATCACCGGCTGGCACGAGCCCCGCTCCTCGCACCTAGCGATGCTCGAGGCCCTGGCGGGCAGGGAGCACCTCGAGGCAGCCTACGCCGCAGCGCTCGCGGAGGGCTATCTCTGGCACGAGTTCGGCGACCTGCATCTGATCCTGACCTGAAGACACCGGGCTCCCGGGGAGGATCTTCACGGCACCCGGCGGGCAGCCGCGAAGGCCATCTCCACCGCCTCCTCGGGCGAGGCGGCATGCAGGGTGTGCTCCCCGAGGTCCCAGCTCCCCAGCGAGACGACCCGGCGATCCACCTTGCGGGCGAGCCCCATCTCCGAGAGCGTCCCGTACCCGCCGCCGACCGCGATCACCGCGTCCGCCGCGCAGACCACCGCCAGGTTGCGGGCCTGCCCCATCCCCGTGGGGATCGCGTACGAGAGGTAGGGGTTCGCCCGCCCGCGATCCTCGTCGGGCAGAAGCCCGATCGCCACCCCACCCGACTCCACAGCCCCGCGCGCGGCCGCCTCCATCACACCACCGAGCCCGCCGCAGATTACCACCCCACCGCGCCGCGCGACGAGAGCCCCGACCCTGCGCGCCCGCTCGTAGAGCTCGCCGCGGGCGTCTCCCGCCCCGATCACCGCTATGTAAGGCCCCCTCACAGCGCTGGGTGCTGGTCTATCTGCCCGAGCAGGTAGCGCAGCAGCGCGACGGCCCCCTCCTTGTTCAGCGGCTCGTTCCAGTTACCGCACTTCGGGGACTGGATGCACGCCGGGCACCCCCGCTCGCAGGGGCAGCGCACGATCACACCCAACGTGTCTCGGGCGAGCGAGGCGAACGCCTCGTAGCCGCGTTCGGAGATCCCCACGCCGCCGGGGTATCCGTCGTAGACGAAGATGGTGGGCAGATACGTCTGTCGGTGCACCGGCGTGGAGAGCCCCCCGAGATCGGCCCGGTCGCACATCGCGAAGAGCGGCAAAAGCCCGATCATGCCGTGCTCGGCCGCGTGCAGCGCGCCCCCGAAGCGCTCGAAGCTCGGCCTCGCCCCCTCCGGGGGAGGCGGCAGCGTCACCCAGAAGGCCTGCGTCTCGAGCACCACCTCCGGCAGGTCGAGCGGGTATACGCCGACCTCCCGATCGTCCGCGACCCGCACCTTCTTGTAGTGGGTGACCCTCTCGCTCGTCCTCACCCGTCCCCGGTGCAGCGTGGCCCCGTTCGCGAGAGGCCGGCTGCCGGCCTCCTCGATCACCTCGACGTCGGTCTCGACGCGCGGTCTGGTGTAGTAGCGGTCCGGGACCCGGCGTACGACGGCCCTGCGGGCGGCGAGGTCGAGCTCCTCCACCTCGTAGGCCCGGCCGCGGTGCAGGTAGGTCGCGCCGGGATGGAGCTCCCCCGGAGCGCGGGTCACCTCGGAGCTCCCTATCACCTCGCCGTCCGCATCGACGACCGCGACCCGCTCCGCGGAGGCCGAGCGCAACGAGATGTCCCGCGCCGGATGCCCTCCCCCCGTGTAGAGCAGTCGCCCCCCGCTCCTCCTCAGCGCTCCCTCCTCCGCCAGCTCCCCCGCGACCCGGCGGAACGCCGGGCCGAAGAACTCTTCGTCGGACTCCTCGAGCGGGCTCTCGTGGGCCGCGGCCAGCAGGTGTGGGGCGAGGATGTAGGGGTTCTCGACCGTCACCCGGGCCGCCTCGACCCGGCGTCCGAGCACCCTCTTCGGGTTCTCGAAGATGAACTGGTCGAGCGCGTCGCGCCCGGCGATGTAGACCGAGAGCGCGGGCCTCTCCCCCCGTCCCGCCCGGCCCCACTGCTGCCAGATCGAGGCGATGCTCCCCGGATACCCGCAGCAGACCACCGCGTCGAGCTCCCCGACGTCCACCCCAAGCTCGAGCGCGTTGGTCGATACCACCCCGAGCAGCTCCCCGCGGAAGAGCCGTCCCTCTATCTCGCGCCGCTCGCGCGCGGTATAACCCGCCCGGTAGGGCGAGATGCGCCGGGCTGTCTCGATCCCCAACCGGTTGGCGGCGTAGCGGTAGACGAGCTCCGCCCCCCTGCGGGTCCTGGCGAAGGCGATCGTCCTCACCCCTCTGGAGACGAGCTCGGCGAAGACCAGAGCCCCCTCGACGAGCAGGCTCCTGCGCTCCCCCCGGCTCTCGTCCAGGAGCGGCGGGTTGCGGAAGACCACGCGCCTGCCGCCGGAGGATGCCCCGTCCTCGTCCACGAGCGAGAACGGCAGCCCGGTGAGGCTCTCGGCGAGCTCCTGTGGGTTGGCGACGGTGGCGCTGGTGAACACGAAGCGGGGATCGGCCCCGTGCAGCGCAGCCACCCGCCTGAGCCGCCTCAGGACCATCGCTGCGTGCGAGCCGAAGACCCCGCGCAGCACGTGCGCCTCGTCCACGGCCACCAGCCGCAAGTTCCGGAAGAAGTGCCCCCACCCGTCGTGGTGCGGCAGGATCCCGACGCTCAGCATGTCCGGGTTGGTGAGCACTATGTTCGCCCGACGCCGGACGTCGGCGCGCAACGCCTGCGGGGTGTCGCCGTCGTAGGTCGCGGCCCGCACTCCACGCAGGGCGAACTCCTCTATCTTGCCGAGCTGGTCCTGGGCGAGCGCCTTCGTGGGGTAGAGGAAGAGCGCCCGGCTCGAAGGGTCGGTGAGGGCGTTCTCGAACGCCGGGATCTCGTAGCAGAGAGACTTGCCGCTCGCGGTGGCGGTGGAGACGATGACGTTCTCGCCGCGCAAGAGCCCGTCGTAGGCCTCCCGCTGGTGCGAATAGAGCGCGCTCACCCCGAGCCTCCCGAGCGCCTCCTCGAGCTCCGTGGGAAGGGAGGGCATCCCGGCGAAGCTGGGCCTGCGCGGCGGGAGCGAGGCGACGACGGTCCCCAGGGACTCCGCCAGGCGCAGATCCTCCGCGCCCGGTGCCTCCCGCAGCCTGCCCCTCCTAGATCTCACGCCGCCCGGCGAACGCCCTCCCGAGCGTCACCTCGTCGGCGTACTCCAGATCCCCGCCGACCGGGAGCCCGCTCGCGAGCGCCGTCACCCGCACCGGCAGCCCCTCCACCTCCTGCGCTATGTAGAGGGCCGTGGCCTCCCCGGTCGTGTTCGGGTTGGTCGCCAGGATGAGCTCCTTCGTCCCTTCACGCCTGACCCTCTCGACGAGCTCGGCTATGCGCAGATCCTCCGGCTCCACACCGTCCAGCGGGGAGAGCGCCCCGCCGAGGACGTGGTAGAGCCCCCGGTACTCGCCGGTGCGCTCTATGGGGCCGATGTCGTAGGGGTCCTCGACCACGCAGATCACCGAGGCGTCCCGCCTGGGATCGCGGCAGATCTCGCACTCCTCCTCGTCGGTGAGGTTGAAGCAACGCCGGCAGGGCTTTATGCGCTCCTTGACCTCCCTGATCGCGCCGGCCAGCGCCAGAGCCTCCTCCTCTCGCTCCCTGACGATGTGGAAGGCGATGCGCTGGGCGCTCCTGGGACCGATGGAGGGAAGCTTCGAGAGCTCCGAGATGAGCCGCTCGACGGGGCGCGCGTAGGTCGTCAGGGTTCTCCCCCTACAGCCCCGGCAACCCCAGCCCGAGGTCGCCGAGCCCGCCGGTGATCCCGCCGAGCTTCTTCGAGGCCATCTCCTGCGCGCCGTTTAGCGCCTCGTTGACGGCCGCGACGACCATATCCTGCAGCATCTCGATGTCCTCGGGGTCCACGACGCCGGGGTCTATCTCGACCGAGACGACCTCGAGCCCGCCGGTGACCGTGGCCTTGACGGCCCCTCCCCCGGCCGAGGCGGTCACGGTCTCCTTCTTGAGGTCCTCCTGGACCTGCTGCATCTCCTGCTGCATCTTCTGGACCTGCTGCATCATCTTGTTCACGTTGCGGCGCTTGCTCAACTCTCTAGCTCCCTCCGTCGTGGTTCTGCCGTCCGAAGTACTCCCGCGCCAGCTCGAACACCTCCTGCTCGCTGCGGATTCTACCATCCCCCCCTGCCCCTTCCGAAGCCTCACCGACGGGGCGGGGGGCGGGGCTTTCGGGCTCCTCCGGAGGCTCCCCGGCAGGAGGTGGGGCCTCATCGTCCCCTCTCTTTCCCCCGACCCGGGCCTCGAGGCGCGGCCGCTTCCCGAAGCGACCCTCCATCGCCTCCAGCAGCGGCTCCAGGTTCTTCTCCTTCGTGGCCTCGCCGACGAAGAAGTGCTCCGGGAAGGAGAGCTCGAGAACCTCTCCGTCGAAACGCTCGACGCGGGCGTTCTCGTAGACCGCCGCGGCGAGGGCCTTGCGCTTCGCCTTGAGCTCCCGCACTATCCCGGGCCACGCGGAGGCGATCTTAGCCTCGAGATCGTCCGAGGGATCCTCCTGCACGGGCTCCTCTTCCACCTCGTCCTCCTCGGGAGGTGAAGCCTCCGGGGGATCCTCCCCCATCCTCTCCCCGGCGCCCTCCGGCAAGGCACCCCGGGGCGACGCCACCGCCCCCTCCGAGATCGCCTTCTCCAGGCGTTCGATGCGGGCCATGAGATCGTCGAGGTCGGGCTCGGCGTAGCCGCGCGAGAGCCGGACGAAGGCGAGCTCCAGCTCGAGCCGGGCGTCGGAGCCGCGCCGGATGCGGCCGCGTGTTTCGCCGAGCACCTCTATCGTCCGCACGAGTTCCGCAGGCGGGATCTCCGCGGCCTGCTCCTCGAGCGGGGTGCGCTCCTCCTCGCCTATCTCGGAGAGGGCGACCTCCGGTGCGCTCTGCAGCAGCAGGAGCGTTCTCAGATGAGCGGTGAACTCCTCGGCGAACTGCCCCAGGTCCTTACCTTCGTTCGAGAGGCGGTCGAGCGCCCGCAGGGCGTCCGCCGCCCTCCTCTCGTGCAGCGCGGAGGAGACGTCGAGCAGAACCTCGAAGCTCACGCTCCCGAGAAGCTCGCGCACCATCGCCGTGGTGACCTTTCCCTCGGCGAAGGAGGAGAGCTGATCCAGGAGCCCCTCGGCGTCCCGGAAGGACCCCCCGGCCCGGCGGGCGATGAGCGTGAGCGCCTCCGGCTCGGCCTCCATGTTCTCGGCGGCGGCGATCTCGCCGAGTTTCTCGGCGAGCAGCCCCACGCCGGGCCTGCGGAACTCGAAGCTCTGACAGCGGCTCACTATCGTCGGCAGGACCTTGTGCCGCTCGGTGGTCGCCAGGACGAAGACGACGTGGGATGGCGGCTCCTCGAGCATCTTCAATAGCGCGTTGAAGGCCTCGGCGGTGAGCATGTGGACCTCGTCTATGATGTAGACTTTCACCCGCCCCTGCGCGGGTGAGAGGTTCACCCGGTCCCGGAGGTCCCGGATCTCGTCGATCCCCCGGTTGGAGGCCGCGTCCATCTCGACCACGTCGAGCGAGGAACCCTCGATGATCCCCCGGCAGCTCTCGCACCCGCCGCACGGCTCGGGCGTCGGCCCGCGGGCGCAGTTGAGCCCCATGGCGAGCACCTTGGCCGTCGAGGTCTTCCCCGTCCCGCGCGGGCCGGAAAACAGGTAGGCGTGCGCGACCCTGTCGGTCTCTATCGCGCGTACCAGCGTGCGGACCACCGGCTCCTGCCCGGCGATCTCGCTGAAGCGTCGCGGACGCCACCTGCGGTATAGAGCGGCCCGGCTCACCGGCAAGAAGCCTCGAAGAAGGATTCCTCCATGCTCCTAGTATATAAGGAGGTGTAGCCCCGCAAGAGGGCAAAATAAAATGCCGCGCACCCCGCCGTCGACGGACTCAGACCCGGCGAGCATCCGGCCGCTGGCTCCGGTCGGGCTGCCCCGTAGCACATGAGGTTACCCGCTTAGTGCTGCTGCCTCCCGGCCCTGACACGGTTCACGGGGCCTCATTGCCCGGGACCCGGCCATCGACGCCGCAGTCACCGGCCTCCACCGAACCCGGGCCGCCTCGGGCGGGGATCTAGGCCCTGCTAAGGCGATCGCAGGTACAGGGCATCGCCAGCTCCCCGCTTAGCGCGGCTTTTTAAGTTTAACAGATGAACCTCGGTCATCATCGGAGAACGCGATCTTTCGAGGCTAACCCGGTGTCAGCAGCGCACCGTCCGCACCCCGGACACCCCGGCGACGTTGACGCCGGCGACCTCCGGGCTTATCTTGGTGTTCGGGGGAGGGGTCGGCGGTGAGTCTCCGGCCTTTCTCAGAGAGATGCAGCCTCACCCACAGGGTTCTGTCGTCGGGACGCGCGGCGGCTGGCCGCGCGAGACGGAAGTAAGGAAGTAAGCTGTACGAGCACTACGAGAGAAGAGAAAGCCGGGGATACGGGAAGTACGTCCTCCTAGTCGCTCTGCTGTTGGCTCTGGCGGGTGCGGTGGGCACGATCCTATGGACCCAGGAAGGGCGCAGCCGGCCCATCTCACACGCCTACGGGATAAAGCGCGTCTCGTCGGTGCGAGGCACCCACCTCGCCGTCTACGCGGGCGACGGCTGGAGGACCCGGTTCTGGGACGGGGTCAACCTGGGAGCGACGCTGCCGGGACACGCGCCCGGAGATCTCGCCCCGACCAAGAAAGACTACCTGCGGTGGTTCGGGATGATGAAGGCGATGCACGTGGACGTCGTGCGGGTCTACACCATCCTCCCACCCCGGTTCTACGAAGCGCTCGCGCAGTTCGACTCCGGGCGCAAGGACCCTCTGTGGCTCATCCAGGGTGTCTGGACGCCGGAGAAGAGGTTGATCGGGAAGGACCGAAAGGGAACCGACGCGTACGCCCCCGAGATCACCCACAGCTTCAGGGAAGAGATAAAGAACGCCGTGCGCGTCGTGCACGGAGACGCCGACCTCCCTCCGCGTCCCGGGCACGCCAGCGGCCGCTACCGGACCGACGTCTCCGAGTACCTGCTCGGCTGGATGGTCGGGACCGAGTGGTACCCGTACGCCGTCAAGGTCACGGACGCCGCACACCCCCACCTGACTCCGTACTCCGGCAGATACTTCCGCGCCACGAAAAACGCCACCCCTTTCGAAAGCTGGCTCGCCTCGATGCTCGAGACGTTGGCGAACACGGAGATACACTACGGCTGGCAGCATCCCGTCGCCATAACGAACTGGCTCACCACCGACCCGCTGCACCATCCCGACGAGGCCTTCCCGCAAGAGGACATGGTCTCCGTGGACCCGACGCACATAAAACCGACCTCCCGGTGGAAAGCCGGCTACTACGCAGCCTTCCACGTCTATCCCTACTACCCGGACTTCATGCGCTACGAGCGGAAGTACCAGCGCTACGTGACCCCCGACGGCCGCAGAGACCCCTACGCCGGGTATCTCAACGAGCTCAGGCACTACGTGAAGGGGATGCCGCTCGTGGTGGCGGAGTTCGGCGTGCCGAGCAGCCGCGGCATGGCCCACCGGGGTCCGTTGGGCAGGAACCAGGGCTACCATACCGAAAAAGAGCAGGGCGAGATCGACAAAAGCATGCTCGAAGACATCCGGCAACAGGGTTACGACGGGGCCCTGGTGTTCTCCTGGCAGGACGAGTGGTTCAAGTACACCTGGAACACCCGGGCCCTCGACATCCCGGCGAACCGCCGCTCCAAGTGGCTAAACCCTCTGACAAACGAGCAGAACTTCGGGGTGATCAACGAAGCGGCGGGAAAGGCGGGGGCCCAGATATACCTGGACGGCAAGACCTCGGACTGGAAGAACCACGCGGAAAAGACGAAGAGCTACCCCGGCTTCACCCTCTCGGTCACCCACGATCCCGCCTACGTCTACCTCCTCCTGAAGAAGAAACATGGCGAATGGGACCTCTCAAGGCACCCGGTGACCATCGGGTTCGGCAACCAGCCGGGCGGCAGCGAGAAGGCGGATGTCGCATCGGGGCTACGCTTCCCCGGGGGTATACAGACCTTGCTGCAGCTCAGGGGCGGTAAGGACTCGCGCATGATGATAGACAGCGCCTACGATTACTTTACCTGGTACTACGGCAGCAGGCAGCACGCGATCCCCGAGGTGCGCGACGGAGGGAACGCCAGGGCGGGCAGGTTCTTGCTCTGGAAGCTGGCCCTGAGCTACCCGCTCACCCTCCCGCAGAGCGGCCGCAAGATCCCCTTCGAGGCGTTCGACGTGGGCAGGATGACGCCCGGGATCACCGACCCGGACAACCCCGGCTACGACAGCCTCGCCGACTGGTACGCCAAGGGAGCAGTGATAGAGGTGCGCATCCCCTGGATGATGCTCGGTTATACCGACCCGAGCCGCCTGATGGTGTGGGAGAACTTCTACCAGGCCGGTAAAGTCCGGACCACCCGGAGCACGGGCCTGAGGATATACCCGGCGACGGAGCCGGGGAAGAAGATCTCCCCCCTCCGCTACACCTGGAGCCCCTGGAACCAGCCCCCTTACCACGAGCGCAAGAAGCAGAGCTACTACATCCTGCAGAAGGCTTTCGAGACCAACAAGACGCTACTCCCCATCCCTCCACCCCAGCACGGCTCGTAGCGCCGGGCCCACTTCGCGGCCGGATTTGAACGGGAAAAGCGGAGAGGGAGGGATTCGAACCCTCGAGGCGGCTCTACACCGCCTACGCGATTTCCAGTCGCGCTCCTTAGGCCATCTCGGACACCTCTCCGTCTCGGGGTGAGAGTTTACCAGACCACCCGCACCTTGACCTCCACGCCCGCGGTCAGCCCAGAAACCTTCGACTGTAAACTACACTCGGGTAATCTCTGGAACACCGAGTCGGTCACAGAGATCCCAGGCCAACCCATCACACGAAGGAGGGAGAGTTTTGCGCGCTCTGATCTTCGATCTCGACGGCACGCTGGTCGACACGGTCTACGCCCACGTCTTCGCCTGGCAACGGGCGTTCGCAGAGGTGGGTATCTCGATCGACGGGTGGCGCATACACCGCCGGATAGGGATGAGCGGCGGGCTCTTCACGCGGGCTGTGGCGCGGGAGATAGGTCGCAGGATGAGCCCCGAGGAGGTGGAGGCGCTGCAGCGGCGACACGGGGAACTCTTCGAGGAGTTTTTGCCCGAGAGGAGGCCGCTACCCGGTGCTGTCGAGCTGCTGAGGCATCTGAGGGATAACGGGGTGGTGCACGGCATCGCCACCTCCGGACGCCATCCCGAGATCGACGCGAGCCTCGAGGCCCTCGAGGTTGGGCCGGAGACGGTGGTCGTGCACAGCGGGGACGTCAGAAGAGCAAAGCCGGAGCCGGACCTCTTCCTCGCCTGCCAGAAGCGGCTCGGGGTCGAGAGCGCAGAGTGCTACGTGGTCGGAGACGCCGTGTGGGATCTGCTCGCGGCGAGACGGGCCGGGATGCTCGGCATCGGGCTCCTGAGCGGCGGTTATGGCGAGGACGAGCTCATCCGGGCCGGGGCTTTCCGGGTCTGCCGAGATCCTGCGGACCTGCGCTGGGTGCTCGACGAACTCGGCGTGCTCGTCGGGGACATCCCGGTCGGAGACTGAGCCGCAGCTACATCACCTTCGACGCCCGCGGTGAGCGGGCCTGAGCGGCGGGGCAAAGGAGCTGGCGGGGTTGCTCGAACATCTGCGCATCAGAAAGACACACGTCCTTAAGACCTCGCTCGGTGGTTTTGGGGAGCAGAGGTTCGCGCCAGAGAGGCCCGAGCCGACCGGGGACCGGTTCGGAGAGGGAACCGTAGAGCGTCAGCCAGTGCCCCGAGCGCGCCCGGATGCGGAGGCGCGGAACACCAGCCTTCTCCCGATCGTTTTCGGGTCCTAGCGAGCGCTTCAGCGCGCCCACAACCATCCCGCCGCTGGAAGTCCATCGCCTTCTCGCCAGTCGGGGCCGAGATCCTCGACTTCCCGCAGCCAGCGCTCCACCGCCGGGGTATGCTGCACTACCTGCCCCTCGCGGTTGAGGGTCAGGACGCCCGGAACGCCGTCGCCGTCCGGTTCGGCGGCAGCCCGTAGCCGTAGCATCGCGGCCTTCAGACCGACGAGTACGGGGCAGGGTCGAGCTATTCAGGCAGCTCGACCCTGTCGCCCACCTCGATGTGATGCCTCCGGAAGAAGCCCTGGTTCATCTCCAGCGCGTACCGGGCCGGTTTCTTGGAGGAGTGGACCGTCTCCGTCCGGGGCTCCATGCTCTGGATGTCCACGATCCTGCCCTTCGAGTCGATGAAGGCCACCGAGAGCGGGATCAGGGTGTTCTTCATCCAGAAGCGGAGCACGGACGGATGGTCGAAGACGAAGAGCATCCCGTGGTTCTCCGGCATGGAGGTGCGGTACATCAGCCCCTTCTCCCGCTCCGGCCCGGTGTCGGCGATCTCGGCCTCGACCCTGACCTTCCTGCCGTCGGAGGCGTATATGGTGAGCGTTTTGGTCGCGAGGTGCTGCGCCCGGGGACGGGAGGCCGAGGATGCTCCGGAGGCACCACCCGTACATCCCGTGGCGAGGACGAATAAGGCGAGCAGAGCGGCTGCGAGCGCTCTCATCTCAGAACGAACTCCAGCCGCCCGCGTCGGACACCCCTGCTCCTGCACGACGTGATCTCAACCCTCCCGACCTCGCGGGTGTTCGCGACGTGGGTCCCGCCATCGACCCGCGCGCCGAACCCCTCTACCTCGACCATGCGTGCCACGTCACCCCGGCGGAGCCAGCGCACCCTGACCGGGCGGTCCTCAGCGAGCACCTCGTTGGTCCTATCCTCTACCATCTCCACCGTCCACCGACCGCGAGGCGAGAAGTCGAGGCGGGCCCATCCCGCGCGTATCCTCCCGCCCTCGATCCGGGCTTCGAATTCCCGCGAGAGCACGGCCGAGAGAACGTACAGCGCGGTCCGGTAGCGCATGTGCGAGTAACGGCGCTCCCAGTCGAGCTCGCCGCGCAACTCGCGGACGGTCCGGGGGATGGCCATATCGAGGACGTGCACGATCTCATTGCCCTCGCGCCGCACGTCGACCACGGAGGCCCGCACGGGCCCGATACCGAGCATGCCTCTGTCCGGGGGCTGCCCCTCACCACCGGGGTAGAATGCGGTGCGGTCCAGCACGACCTCCCTGCCCCGCAGGGCCACCACCCGGGCCTCGAACTCCTTCAGGTAAGCATCCCGCAGGAAGAGCTCCCCGGTCACGGAAGGGCGAGCGAACCCCGTTCGCGGTCCTTGAACGTGATCACCTCCCTGTATCCGACCTCGCGCACGAGCTTGAGGCTCCTGTCGTAGCCAGCGGCGACCTCCTCCGGAGAATGCGCATCGGAGGAGAGGACTATCGGGACGTCCCGCCGGAAGAACATCTCCAGAAAACGCCTCGAGGGGTATATCTCGCCGACCGGCTTGCGCAGCCCCGCAGCGTTCACGTCGACCGCGACCCCGGCTTCGGCTATCGCGTCGGCGGTCTCCTCGAGCATCGGGGTGATGTCGCGCTCCGGACGGCACCCGAAGATCTTCACCAGGTCGGGGTGGCCTATGACGTCGAAGCGTCCGGAGAGGGCTGCTTTGCGGACGTTCTCGAAGTAGCGCTCGTAGAGCTCGTAGGGCTCGTACTCGTCGTAGACCTCGCGGTGGTCGGGGTGGTCCACGTCCTTGCCGTCGACCTTGTGTACGCTGCCGATGACGTAGTCGTAGGGGAGGGCGCGCGCGACCCGGTCCATCTCTTCCTCCGTCCCGGGCACGAAGTCTATCTCTATGCCGAGCCTCAGCTCGAGCCCGTCCACCTCTTCGCGCGCCCTCTGGAAGGCCGCGAGGTCTACGTCATCCAGATACCGGTCGTGCTCGGTTATGCCCATCTGGACGAGCCCTCGCTCCCTTGCGACCTCACAGTAGCGGAGGATGTTTTCGGTGGTCATCGGGCGGTCTCCGTGGGCAACGACGTGTAGATGGTAGTCGATCACCGCGGGGCTTTTCTCCTCTCGTGTACGGACGACAGCGGCCCATATCTTATAAGATGCCGGGGCGAGGATCACCTGAAAGAAAGGAGCGCCGCCCTGCGAACCCTGGCCTACATCGTCACCGGCCTGTTCTCCGCCGCAGCGGTCGCGACCGAGTTCACGGATGCCCCGACCATCCTCGTCTTCATCCTGAGCGCCCTCGCGCTCATCGGGCTCGCCTGGGTGCTGGGACAGGCGACCGACAGCCTGGGCGCGCACGCCGGCCCGCGCATCGGCGGCATCCTGAACGCCACCTTCGGCAACGCAGCGGAGCTGATCATCACGATCTTCGCCCTCTCGGCCGGGCTCACCACCGTGGTGAAGGCCTCGATCATCGGCTCGGTCATAGGGAACGTGCTACTCGTCCTGGGCATGAGCGTGCTCTTCGGAGGACTCAAGAACGGCCCCCAGAAGTTCTCCCAGACCGTGGCCGGGGCGAACAGCGCGATGCTCGTCATCGTCGCCATAGGTCTCTCCATCCCCACCATCTTCGCGAACACCGGACCCCGGGAGGGTAACCTGGCGACCGAATACCTGAGCATCGGCGTCGCGGTGGTGCTCGTCGTCCTCTACATCCTGAGCCTCGTCTTCTACTTCACCGAACCAGAGGCCCCCTCCGGAACCGAAGAACCCCCGGCCTTCGGCCCCAGAGCCTCCGCCGGGCTCCTCGCTCTCTCAACGGGGGCGGTCTCCTGGATCTCGGAGATCTTCGTCGGCGCAATAGAACCCCTGGTCAAGGAGATCGGCATCTCAGAGCTCTTCATCGGCGTGATCCTGGTCCCGATCATCGGCAACGTGGCCGAACACGTCGTCGGCGTGAAGCTGGCCTACGAGAACAAGATAGAGTTCTCGATGTTCACCTCGGTCGGCTCCTCCCTGCAGGTGGCGCTGCTCGTCACCCCCGTGCTGGTCTTCCTGGGGCCCCTGCTCGGCCACCCACTGCACCTGACCTTCAGCGCCCTCGAACTAGGGTCCCTCGCCGCAGCCGCGATAGTCGCCGCCATCATCTCCCTCGACGGTCGCTCCAACTGGCTCGAAGGCGCCATGCTCTGCGGCGTCTACGCCGTGGTCGCCCTCGCTTTCTTCTTCTCCGGCTGAAAACCGGCCACCCGGCCCATCACCCACAAAATACCTGCACAACCCAAGAAACAACGCCGGAATCCGCCGGATGCCCCACTTGACAGGTGCCCGAGCAGGCGGTATCGTTCTGCGATATGTTTACCAAAGCAATAGACAAATCAGCCTTCCGGAGCCGGGATCGGGGGGCCGGAGAAAAGCGGGGTTGTTGATTTGGTTGAGCTGGCGCTCTTCGGTCTTCTGGTAGGGTTTCTGGTCGGGCTCACGGGGGTGGGCGGCGGTTCTCTGATGAGCCCGTTTCTGCTTTCGGTGGGCATACCGGCGCCCACGGCGGTCGGCACGGACCTGGCGTACGCGACGATCACGAAGCTCTTCGGCTCGGCGCAGCACCGCAGGCAGCGTTCGGTAAACCTGCAGGTGGTGGCGTACCTCGCGCTCGGGAGCGTCCCGGCGGGGCTGCTCGGGGTGTACACGGTGGATCGGCTGGAGAGGATCTACAGCGCCCGGAGCGTGGACGGGATACTCGGCACCGCGATCGCGGCGGTAGTGATCCTGGCCGGCCTCTCGCTCATCGCCCGGCACTTCATCCCGGAGAAGCCCGGCAGGAAGGGCAGGGTCGGCGGATGGGACGGGCAGAGCCCGATGAGCCTGCGCAGGAAGGCTCTCACCACGGCGCTGGGTGCGCTCGGCGGGTATCTCGTCGGCCTGACCTCGATCGGGTCGGGGACCATGATCGCGATAATCCTGCTGCTCGTCTACCCCCTCAGCTCGGTCGAGGTCGTCGGCACCGACGTGGCGCACGCGACGATACTGTCGTTCACCGTCGGGCTCGCGCATGCGATAAGCGGCAACGTCAGCTTCGAGATCACCGGCATACTGCTGCTCGGTGGCATCCCGGGCGTCCTCGTCGGCAGCCGCCTGGCCAAGGTGATCCCGGGCCGTCCACTGCGGCTCCTGCTCGCGGCGATGCTCATCTTCGTCGGCGTCAGGATGATCCTCTCGGGCTAGGCCTTCTCCGCCCGGAGCCCGTACATGAGCGGCACCTCCGGTACGTCATCCGGGGGGATCATGCGCCGTCCCGGAAGCTCGCGCATCCTCTCGAAGTGTCGCTCTCCGTTCGAGTAGGGGTATTCCCTGAGCTCCCGGACGAACAAACCGGCCCCGGCCAGGGCTGTGATCACCTCCCCGAGCCCCCAGCGGAACAGCACCGCCCGGTGCGGGTTCGAGAAGCCCTCCATCCCGGGCTCGAATCCCGCCGGGGTGAGTCCCCCTCCCGACTGGCCCACGTAGTCTCCGACCCCTTCCTCGAGCTCCTCGGGCACCCCGCCCGCGGGATAAGACCGGGAGTGCGACCAGTCGGCGGCGAACATGTCCGCCGCCGGGTGGAACTCGACGAGCACGAAGCACCCGCCGGGGGCGAGGATGCCCGAGATGGCGCGCGCCCAGCGACCGAGGTCCGGGATCCAGCAGACCACCCCGTAGGAGGCGAATGCTGCATCGAATCTCCTGCCGCCTTCCGCGGCCCGCTCCATCCAACCGCAGATCTCGGCCCGCTCGAAGCGGACCTCCACCCCGACCCTCTCGGCGAGGCTGCGGGCGGCGGCCACGGCCTCGTCGCTCATGTCCACCCCGGTAACCTCGGCCCCGAGGAGTGCCAGGCTCACGGAGTCCGGTCCGGCTCCCGACTGCAGGTGCAAAACCCTCTTCCCCGCGACGTCCCCGAGGAGCGAACGTTCCTCCGGGAAGAGCGCGCTCCCGCCCTCCCGCAGGAAGCCTGCCAGGGCCCCGCGGTGGCTCTCGTGAGCCTCGGCGGCGGCATTCCACGAACGGCGGTTCTCCTCCAGGAAGTCCTCTCCGAGACGCATCCCCACCGCCTCCTGAAGCACCTCTAAGAACCCTTCCACCGTCTCCTCCCAGCGCGGAAGTTCCCGGGCCCGCTGCAGCGCGACCCTCGACAGCGCCTCCCTGAGCCCGGCGTCCGAGAGGAGACGCCCGAGCGCGCCGCGCAGCCCTCTCCGGTCTCCCGGCGGGACGAGGATCCCGGCCTCCCCGACGAGCTCGGGAACCGGGCCGGTGTCGCAGGCGACGACCGGCAGCCCGAAAGACAGCGCCTCCGCGTAGACCAGCCCGTAACCCTCGTAGCGCGAGGGCAGGACGAAGATGTCCGATGCCGCGTAGAGCCGGGCGAGCTCCCCGTCCGCGACCGCGCCGACCGCCTCTACACCGGGGGTTTCACGCAGCGCATCCCGCACGACCGAGGCGTAGGACGGGTCGGCGTCCTGTTCTCCGGCGAGGATGAGGGACGCTTCTTCTGTCTCGAGCCCCGACCAGGCCTCCACGAGGTCGAGGATTCCCTTGCGCTCTATCCACTGGGCCACGCACAAAACACGCAGGGGCCCGGTCCGGCCCGCACCCCCCCGCCGGGCGGAGAGCCTGTCGAAACCCGGCGGGACCACGCGGATGCGCCCCGGTTCGACCCCTCGTTTCTCGAGGATCGCCTTTCCGTGCCGGCTGACGCACACCAAAAGGTTGGCGCGGAGAAGCGGGCCTTCGAAGCGGCGCTCGTAGAGCGCCCTCCCGGGGTCCGCGACCGCGGGCAACTCGTGCACCATCGCGACGAGGGGACGTTCTCTGCGCCAGCGGTCGAGGTGCGGAGCGCAGACGACCCTGGCGAGCGCGTCGACCACCACGACGTCGAAGGGACGCGGGTCGAAGGTGAGCCCGAAGCGCTGCGACGACGCCTCCTGCTCCCCGGGGGCAGCCCCGCAGGCGATAACCTCCTCGACCTCCAACCCCGCCCCCCGCAGCCCGGCCACGACGCGCGCGTCATACAGGTACCCCCCGGTCCTGCGCGAGGTATCCCCGACGGTGACGAAAGCGACCCGCACCGGCCTACAGGGCGTCCTCGCGGGCGGCGTAGGCCGAGGGGTTCTCCCAGACCCTCACGGTGAGGGCATCGAGCCCCCGGTCGCGCAGCGAAGGTGCCAGACGTTCCCAGCAGTAGTCGGCGATGGCCTCGGCGGTCGTGGGACCGGCCGAGAGGCCCTCGACCTCGTTCAGGTTGCGGTAGTGCAACGAGGCGGCGAGTTTCTCGACCGCGGGTTTGAGCTCCCCCAGGTCGTAGAGGGTGCCATCCTCCCGGAGGCTTTCTCCGCGGAGGATGACCTCGAGCCGGTAGGTGTGACCGTGGGTACGCGAGGCGGGCCCGAAGCCCTCCGGGAGGCTGTGCGCGGCCTCGAAGCCTGCTGCGACAAAGATCTCGTACATCTCTCACCCTCCCTCGTAGACGAAGACCGCCTGCACGACGTCCTCCGCCCCGCCGTCGAGCAGGCGGTAGGCCGCCGGTGCATCCTCGAGGTGGAAGCGGTGGGTGACGAACTCCTGTAGATGCAGACGGCCGAGCAGATCCAGGACGACCTCCATCCTGCGGCGGCGGTCCCAGCGCGGGGACGCCTCCGGCCCGATCCTGCCCACCTGAGAGGAGCGGATACGCACCCGCCCCCGGTGGAAGCGGCCGCCGAGCTGCAGGATCACGGGCTTCGTTCCATACCAGGATACGGCGACGACCGTCCCCTCGTCGGCCACCGAATCTATAGCCTGCTGCAGCGCCTCGCCCACACCGCTCACCTCCACCGCCACATCCGGGCGTCGCCCGCAGGATTTCAGGATGTCCTCCCCCGGCGCGAGCGCGGCGTCGGCCCCGATGGAGAGCGAGAGAGCTCGTCGTTTTTCACGCGGCTCGACCGTGACGACGCGACCGGCCCCGGCGAGGCGGAGCAGCTGCGCGATCATCATCCCCACCACCCCCTGCCCGAAGACCACCGCGGTCTCCCCGAGGAGCAACGGGGTGTCGTGGATGACGTTGAGCGCGGTCTCGAGGTTCGCCGCAAAGATCCCGAGCAGCGGATCGAGGTCCTCCGGCAACCGCACGGGCAGCCCGACCGGGACGCAGAAAACGCTCTGGTGCGGGTGGTGGACGAAGACGATGTCGTCCCGCCGCAGCCCTCCGGTCCCCTCGCCGACGTCGAGGACGCGCCCCACGACGGCGTAACCGTATTTGACCGGCAGGGCCAAGCTCCCCTCCAGCGTGGGGAGGTCGAGGTCGAGCCTGGGGGAGACCTCTCCCCGGTAGACGAGCATCTCGGTCCCTGAGCTTATCCCGGAATAGAGGGACTCCACACGCACCTCTCCCGGGCCGGGGGGCGGGACCTCGTGCTCGCGCAGCGCGGCCCGGCGCGGCCCCTCGAACCAGACGGCCCGGGCGGGAAGTGCCTCAGGCATTCGGGTACTCTATCGGGCTCTCCAGCAGGATATCCGCCCCGCAGCGCTCCACCGAGATCTCCGGGAGCACGAGCGAGTCGTCGAGGCTGGAGATTCCGAGGTCGCCAACGGCCTCTATCCCGCACCCGAGTATCTTCGGCGCGATGCAGACGCAGACCCTGTCCACCAGCCGCTCGCGCAACAGGGAGGTGATGAGCCTCGCTCCACCCTCGACCATCACGGATTTCACGCCCATCCCGCCGAGGTTCTCGAGCATCACCGCAAGATCAACCCGCCCCTCGCCGTCCTCCGGCAGGATCAGGATACGCGCTCCTAGCTTCTCGAGCCTCTCGCGCCGCTCCCCCGGGGCCCGAGCGGTTGTGGCGAGCACGGTACCCCTCGCCGCACCGCCGGCGAGGACCGCGGCCTCAGGAGGGGTGCGCAGGGTGCTGTCCACGACCACCCTGAGCGGGTCTCTGCCCGGCGCGTGTCGGACGGTGAGGCGCGGGTCGTCCGCGCGGGCCGTACCCACCCCGACCATCACCGCGTCGTGGCCGGCGCGCAGCGCGTGCGCGTGGCGGAGCGACTCAGGGCAGCTGATCCACTGCGAGGAGCCGCCCGAGGTCGCAAGCCGGCCGTCGAGCGTCTGGGCGTAGCTCACGGTGACGGAAGGTCTCGCTGCGTTCCCTGGGGGGGACATCTCCACTCCTCCAGCCTCGTCTCTTCGCAACCCAGGAGAAGGTTAACACGGCCCCACGGCGCGGAAGGGTCCGGGATCACACTCCGTTATACTGCCCCGGAGAAGATCACAAAGAGAGGGAGAAGGACTTGGGAGAGGACAGGATACTGCTCGAAGGCATGGTCTTTCACGGCTACCACGGCACGCTCTCCGCAGAGCGTGAGCTGGGCCAGCCCTTCGTCGTCGACGTCGAGATGAGATGCGACCTCAGGGAGGCAGGCCTCACCGACGACCTGAATAAAACCGTGGATTATGGCGAGGTCCACCGGCTCTCACGTGAGATCGTCGAGGGAGAGCCGGTGAACCTCACCGAGACGGTGGCCGAGAGGATCGCCGCTGCGATCCTGGAACATCACCCGAGGGTCGAAGAGGTGCGGGTGAAGGTCGCAAAGCCCCACGTCCGGCTCGAGAACACCGTTCTTGGGGGCTCGGCCGTCGAGGTCGTGAGGGAGCGGGCCTGAAGCTACCAGCGGTCCACGACCACGACCCCTAAGGTGCCGAAGTCCCCCATCGAGGCGAGCACGTCTCCGGCCTCCTCTATCGGGATGGTGCGTGAGACGAGCTTCTTCGGGGAGAGTTTGCCCTGCTCTATCATCGAGAGCATGTACGGATAGCTCACCGGCCCCATCCCGAGCGAGCCGATGAGCCGGATCTCCTTCTGCACGATCAGGTCGACCGGGAGCCCGATGACGCCGCGTTCGGCGCTGGTGGTGAGCCCTATCTGAAGGTGCCTGCCCCGCTTGCGCACGCTCCCAACCGAGGCCTGGCAGGTCTGGGCTATACCGAGGGCGTCGACCGAGACGTGGGCGCCGCCGCCGGTGATCTCCCGCACCGCCCGGGTCGCGTCGGTCTCCCTCGCGTTGACGGTCTCCACCGCCCCGATCTCACGCGCGAACTCCAGCTTGCGGTCGTCTATGTCCACGGCTATCACCCCGGCGCCGAGGGCGGTCGCGATCATCGTCGCCGAGAGCCCCACCCCGCCGCAGCCGTGCACCGCGACCCACTCGCCGGGGCGGACCTGCGCCTGATCCGCGAGCCCGTGGAAGGCGGTCATGAAGCGGCAGCCGATCGAAGCCGCCTCGACGAAGCCGACCGACTCCGGGAGGTTGACCAGGTTCACATCGGCGTGGGGCACGTGCACGTAGCGGCCGAAGGAGCCCCACTGGGTGAAGCCGATCAGACCGATGTTGTCGCAGACGTTGTGGTGGCCGGCGACGCACTCCGGGCAGGTGCCGTCCGCGACGTTGAACGGGACCACCACCCGCTCACCCGCCGAGTGGTGGCGCACCTCCGGCCCGACCTCTTCCACGACCCCGGCGAACTCGTGACCCAGCACGTGCGGCAGCGGCGGATTCACCCCGAACCAGTCCCAGTCCCCCTGCCAGGCGTGCCAGTCGCTGCGGCAGACCCCGTTCGCCTCCACCCGGACTATCGCACCGTCCGGGGCGCAGGAAGGCTCCTCGACCTCCCGGACGACGAGCGGCTCCCGCTGCTTCTCCATCACGGCGGCCTTCATGTCGCGTCTCCTTTCCCTTGACCCTGCAGGACCATTTTAAGCTCAGGAGGAGACGATCTGCACGTCCACCCCTTCTCCGATCTCGTAGATGAAGCGATCTATGACATCCCCGCGCCAGAATTTCTCCCACCTGCTACGACGCGGATGCCCCATGATGACGTAGGTGACGTTGTGCTCGCGGGCGAAGCGGACCAGCTCGGCCACCACGTCCTTCCCCTTGAGGACCACGACTTCTGCGCCGAGCTCGCGGGCGAACTGCAGGTTCTCCGAGATCTGACGCTGGGCGGTCGCGGAGAGCCTCTCCGGCGCCGTACGCGGGGTCTCGACGTAAACAGCGTACCAGTCGGTGTTCATCCTCCCCGCCACCCGGCTGCCTCGCCGCAGCAGGCTTCTGGCGTCAGGCTTGGAGCTCAGCGCGACCATCACCCGCTCTGGCTCTCCCGAGCGGGGGCCGTTCTCCCGGCGGGCGGTGTAGCGGGCCTCGAGGTCCCGGGCGGTCTCGTGCAGCGAGAGCTCCCGCAGGAGGGAGAGGTTCTCCTCGGTGAAGAAGTTCTCCAGCGCCTGCCGGACCCGCTCCGGCGGGTACACCCTGCCCTCCAGCAGCCTCTCCCGGAGGGTATCCACGGTCACATCGACGTTTATGAGCTCTGCACGCCGCACTATGCGGTCGGGGACGGTCTCGCGCACCTTTACGCCGGTGGCCCGCTCGACGAACTCGTTTACGCTCTCGAGGTGCTGGATGTTCATGGTAGAGAAGACGTCTATCCCGGCGGCGAGGATCTCCTCCACATCCTGGTAGCGCTTGGCGTTCTTGGAACCGGGGACGTTGGTGTGCGCCAGCTCGTCCACGAGCGCCACCTGAGGGTGGCGGAACATTACGGCCTCTGTATCCATCTCCTCGAGCAGGATACCCCTGTATTCGATCTTCTTCCTCGGGATAACCTCGAGATCGCCGATCATCTCCTCGGTCTCTCTCCTGCCGTGGGTCTCTATGTAACCGCACACCACATCCACCCCGGCACGCTTCAGGTCGTGGGCGTCGGCGAGCATCTTGTAGGTCTTTCCTACCCCGGCGGCGAAGCCAACGTAGATCGTCAGCCTCGCCTCATCCTCCTTCTCGAGCCGGGCGAGGTACTCCTCCGGTGAGCGTCTCAACTCAACTTCCCGTCCGTCCCCCCTGCCCTGAGAGCCTGTCGAGCGCCAGGTTGAGCTCCAGCACGTTAACCCGCGGCTCTCCCAGGAAGCCGAACTGGCGCCCGGTCGTGTACCGCTTTATAAGCTCCCTGACCCGCTGCAGCGGAAGCCCGCGGGCCTTCGCAACGCGTGCGGCCTGCAGCTCGGCGTTGGCCACCGAGATGTCCGGGTCGAGCCCGGAGCCCGAGGCGGTCACCGCGTCCACCGGCACCGGGGCACCGGGTGAGAGCCCGTTCTCCTTCCTGTAGGCCTCGACCCGCTCCCTCACCCGGGAGATGAGCTTCTTGTTCGTGGGGCCGAGGTTGCTGCCTCCGCTGTAGGAGGCGTTGTACGGGCGGGACTGGGTGGCGCTCGGACGGGGATGGAAGTAGCGCGGCGAAGTAAACTGCTGGCCGATGAGCTTCGAGCCAACGACCTCGCCGTCCTTCTCCAGAAGGCTGCCGTTGGCCTGATCCGGGAAGAGCACCTGCGCAACACCGGTGGTAACGAGCGGATACACCAGTCCGCAAACCAGCATGAAGAGGACCGCCGAGACGATTGCCGGCCGCAAGAGCGAGGTCATCGATGTACGTGTGCGCGGTTCCATACCTCTCCTCCTAGAAGGTTTTGCCGGCGAGCATCTGGAACTCCTCCGCCAGCGGGCCCAGGGCCCAGGAAGGGAAGAACGTCAGGCCACCGATGATCAGTATCACCCCGATCAGAGTGGCACCGAAAAGTGGTGTCGCGGTTGAGAAGGTTCCCTTGGTTTCAGGCAGCGTGCCCTTCCCCGCCAGAGATCCCGCCACGGCCAGAAGTGGCACCAGAGGCAGGTAGCGACCAGCAAGCATCGCGAGCCCTATCGTCGTGTTGTAGAAAGGTGTGTCGGCGGAGAGCCCCGCAAAGGCTGAGCCGTTGTTCTCCGTACCCGAGGTGAAAGCGTAGAGCACCTCGCTGAAGCCGTGGGCGCCGGGGTTGCCCAGGCCGTTCAGAGACCCCGGCCATACCATCGCCAGCGCGGTGAAACCCAGGATGCTCGCCGGGTAGATCAAGAGTGACACAACAACGAGGGTAATCTCCCGGGCATCGATCTTCTTGCCCAGAAACTCCGGGCTGCGGCCAACCATCAGACCGACGATGAATACGGCGAGGATGGCGTACGTCAGCAGGCTGACAAACCCTACCCCCTCTCCGCCGAAGACGGCATTGAGCTGCATGTTGATCAACGCTCCTAGTCCCCCGAGAGGGGTCAGGGAGTCGTGCATGTTGTCGACTGAGCCGGTCTGGGTCCCGGTCGTCACCGCAGTAAACAGACTGCTCTGGGAGATGCCAAAGCGCACCTCCTTACCCTCCATGTTACCCCCGCTCTGCGTCGAGGTGGGGGTCTGGTCCGCACCGACCTTGCTCAGAAGCGGATTTCCCGCCTGCTCGGAGGAGTAGATCAGGGCAACGGATCCCACAAGCAAAACCAGGAAGACTGCGAAGAACACCACCCCCTGTCTCTCGCGGGAGAGCATCCTCCCGAAAGCATGGATGACCGAGGCCGTAATCAGCAGCATCGCCAGTATCTGCAGCGCACCGGTCAGCGGCGTGGGATCCTCATAGGGGTGAGCTGAGTTTGCGTTGAAATAACCCCCACCATTGTTGCCGAGATGTTTTATAGCGTCCAGGCTGGCCACCGGACCACGGGCTATCTCCTGGATCCCCCCCTGCAGAGTGTGCGCAACCACCGAGGGCGAGAGCGTCTGAGGCACTCCCTGCCATACCAGTACCAGCGCGAGCAGGAAAGATAGAGGGAGCTGCAGGCGCAGGATGATACGCGTGAGATCCACCCAGAAGTTGCCAAGCTCTGCCAACCCGCTGCGAGATAGCCCCCGTATCACGGCGGCCGCAGCAGCCAGCCCGGTAGCGGGGGCGAAGACCTGCATGAAAGTCACGAAGAGCATCTGTTCAAGATAGGACAGGCTAACCTCACCCGCGTAGCTTTGCCAGTTGGTGGTGGTGACAAAAGAAGAGGATGTATTGAAGGCCTGATCCGGATCTTGCGGTGGCAGATGCCCGGTATCCAGTGGTAGGAGAGCCTGCAACCTCAGCACCAGGTATCCAAGGAGCATGGACGCCGCACAGACGGATAGCAGGGAGAGAGAATATCTTTTCCAGCCCATCTCATCGTCCGGCCTTATGCCGAGCAGCCTGTAAATCATCCTCTCTGGCAGCAGGTGTCTCTCTCCCTCGAAGATCCAGACCAGATATCGTCCGAGCGGCACAGCCAACAGGCTCAAAACGACGAGTATGACTATGATCTGCAAAATCCCGTACAGCATCAGGCTTCCCTTCATCCTTGATAGAGGTACATCAGCGAAAGTACGAAGGTTACGAAGAAGACCAGAAACAACGGCCCCCACACCTCTTTCACCATCGCCCCCTCCGGTCAGATCTTCTCTAGAGCCAGGGTGAAGAAGCCCATGATCCCGAAGCACACCAGCGTGATGAGAACGTAGAGCACATCTCCCAAGGCATCCTCCTAACCGAGGCTCAGCGCGCTGAGCACGAGATCGATGATCTTTATCCCCACGAAAGGTGCCACCACCCCTCCTACACCGTAGATGAGCAGGTTGCGCCGCAGCAGAGTGTTTGCGCCCAGCGGGCGGTAGCGCACCCCCCGCAGCGCCAGCGGGATGAGGAGCGGGATGATTAGCGCGTTGAAGATCACCGCCGAGAGGATCGCGCCCTGCGGCGTGGCCAGACGCATGATGTTGAGGGCGGAGAGCTGCGGGTAGGCGACCACGAAGATCGCCGGGATTATCGCGAAGAACTTCGCCACGTCGTTCGCCACCGAGAACGTGGTGAGAGCCCCACGCGTTATGAGCAATTGCTTGCCGATCTCGACGACCTCGATGAGCTTGGTCGGGTCGGAGTCGAGGTCGACCATGTTCCCCGCCTCTTTGGCCGCCTGGGTACCGGAGTTCATCGCGAGCCCGACATCCGCCTGGGCGAGCGCCGGGGCATCGTTGGTACCGTCTCCCGACATGGCGATGAGGTGCCCTTTCTTCTGCTCGGCGCGGACGAAATCCAGCTTGCCCTCCGGCGTGGCCTCGGCTATGAAGTCGTCCACCCCGGCCTCCCTCGCGATAAAAGCCGCCGTCTTCGGGTTGTCCCCGGTGATCATGACCGTGCGGATCCCGGCGGCCCTGAGACGGTCGAAGCGTTCGCGCATCCCCGGTTTTATGATGTCTTCCAGCTGGATTATCCCGATGATCTTATGATCGACGCCCACGGCGAGCGGCGTACCACCCTTCTCCGAGATCTCATCGGCCACCTGCTCCAGATTCTCCGGGATTCCGCCGTCTCTCTCGGCCCACTTCTTCACGGCGTCGACGGCCCCTTTGCGTATCCCGGTCCCGTCCGGAAGGTCTACCCCGCTCATCCTGGTCTGGGCGGTGAACGGAACGAACCGCGCTCCACCAGGGTTCTCCCGCTCTACACCCTGCTCTTCTGCCAGTTCGACTATGGAGCGCCCCTCGGGGGTCTCGTCGGCGAGCGAGGAGAGGTAGGCGAACCGCCTAAGGTTCTCCTCGGTGTTCCCACCGAGCGGCACGAAGCGCGTCGCCCTCCGGTTGCCTAGCGTGATGGTCCCGGTCTTGTCCAGAAGCAGCGTGTCCACGTCCCCTGCAACCTCGACGGCCCGGCCACTCTTGGCCAACACGTTCGCCCTGACGGCCCGGTCCATCCCGGCGATGCCTATCGCCGAGAGCAGCGCTCCGATGGTCGTGGGTATCAGACAAACCAGCAGGGCGACGAGGGTGGTCACACCGACCGGCTTCCCGGTGTAGATCGAGAAGGGCAGTAGCGTCACGGTGACGATCAGGAAGATCGCGGTGAGTGCGGCGAGCAGGATCGTCAGGGCCACCTCGTTCGGCGTCTTCTGGCGGCTCGCCCCCTCGACGAGCGAGATCATGGTATCCAGAAAACTCTGTCCCGGCTCGGAGGTGACCTCGACGACTATCCTGTCGGAGAGCACCCTGGTGCCCCCGGTCACGCTGGATCGGTCCCCGCCGGCCTCTCTTATCACCGGGGCCGATTCCCCGGTTATCGCCGACTCGTCCACCGAGGCTATCCCCTCCACGATCGTGCCGTCGGCCGGGATGATCTCCCCCTCCTCAACGACGAAGAGGTCCCCTTTCTTCAGCTCGGTGCTGCTCACCCTCTCCTCCCGACCGTCCACGAGCCTCCTCGCCGGGGTCTCCGAGCGGGTCTTCCTGAGCGACTCGGCCTGCGCTCTTCCCCGGGCCTCGGCGAGGCCCTCCGCGAAGTTGGCGAACAGCAGGGTGATCAGGAGCAGAAAGAAGATCGCCAGGTTGTAACCGGTCAGGGACGAGCCGGTGAAAAGGCCGTACCCGCTCAGAAAGCCCACGACCACCGTCCCCACCTCGACCACGAACATGACGGGGTTTCTCACCATTTCCCGCGGGTCGAGCTTCTTGAACGACTCCGCCGCCGCCTGCCTGGAAAGCTCGGGGTCGAAGATCCCTCTGGAACGTGCCAGGTTGCGCGGGCGCTGCTCTTTCGGAATCCTCTGGGGGGAAGCCATCCTAAAACCTCCCCGGACGCACGATCACGTAAAGCAGATAGATGATCAAAACCAGCGAGAGGAGCCCGAGCACCAGGTATCCGGCCACGCTCATCCCATCCACCTCTGTCGAAGAACCTGCAACCTCATGACCTGCACGACCGGCGGCTCGCAATCTTCCCGTACGACCGGGCCAAAGACCTCGACGTACTCTCCTATGTAGTCGCTGAGACGGTAGACTTCGCTGCGTAAGCCATAAAGGTAGAGAGCGCACTCCGGATCCATCAGCCCATAGGCAACTCCACAACGGACCAGCAGGAGATTCCATTCTGTCCGGACCACCCCCCGCACACCCTCCAGGGAACCACCGACATCGGACCCACCCGCCGGGCTTCCTTCTTCTCGCTTCACCGTCTCCGCACCCGGATTCCTCATTCGGCCAACCCATCCTCGAATTCGATGACGTAGACCCACTCGTCCCTCTCGGGAGAAATCGAAGAGTGGACGTATAGAACCCGCCTGCCCGTACAACCTTCGAGCCTCCCGGAGAGTTCCTCCGCCCCTGAACGGAAGACCTGCTCCCGCAGGTCTTTCACCGTGTTCCTCCCCTGGACGGTGTCGACGAGGCGCCGCTCGAAGACGGTCAACACGCCACAACAGCGCACCACCGCCAGGGCATCGATCATGTAGGTGTGGATACGGTCCGGGCCACGGCCGATGATCTTCCGCAGAAAGGCCATGACCTCGTCGCTGATGACAGCCTCGGTCCTGCTCTGCCTGTGCGCCACAGATACGCCGCACCTCCTGCTTCCTGGATGCGGCAACGGCAAAGGGCCGGTGCCGCATCGCACCTCCACCTCAGTAGAGGGGTCGCAGCTACCGGCCCCATGTCCGCTGGCCCTCCCCCGCAAGGGAAAGGACCGCAGAGACTGGTCCGAGTAGATTCTGACCATCCCGCAGCATCCAGGTGGTTCCGCCCGCAACCACCAAAACCATCCCGAATGCAGCGGGCGCCCTCTTTCCTTACAGCCTACGAGGTTAGCTGACGGGTTCGGGCCGAAAGAGCTAAGCCCTACACCGGACCGCACCGGCGATTCACCCCAGGGGCAAGGCCCCACTCGGGTCCCCCGCTCTCCTCAACTTCGAGGAGATTCGGCTTCTCAGCATGTATTCAGTTGTAATTTTATTATATCACGCTGTTCAGCCTCAGGAGCAATCTTTTGCAAGCCGGTTCAAGCAACCCACCTCCAGGTGACGAACAGCGCCGTGAGCGTTGCACCTACGAATGAGCTCAGGATGAGCCACAGGAAGAGGGCCTTCCTGCTGCGGGAGAGGGTTACCCCGAGCGCGATGAAGAACGGGAACGCATCGAGAAGGAATCGGGGCAGGCTCATGAGCGGGAACAGGGGTGAAGGTGTGAGCAGGGGCACGAGCACGAGGGCCAGCGCGTAGAGGCTCAACCCCGGCGGGAGCACGAAGACCCCGAAAACCATCACGGCGAGGAAGAGGGTGAAGAACGCGAGGTTGAGGGTGTTCGAGGCGGCGAGCGAAGGTTCCGGAAGCGTGCTCACGAAGAGAGCGTGCGGCTCGGCGAGGTAGCGGGCACCCTCCCTCGCGCTCCTCCACGCCATCCGGGCGGTCGCGAGCGGATCGGTCAGCGTGCGTCCCCAGTAGGCCCGCTGCTGCCGGGCGAAGACGAGCGGGTCTCCGAAGCGCCCGGCGAGGTAGAGCGCGTAGGCGCAGAGCCCGGCGGGGACCACCGCTATCTCAGCGAGCCCCCGCCGACCGAACTCCCTGCGATTGCGCACCCACTCGAGAAAGAGCGGCAGGAGGAGCAACACCCCGAGGTTGCGGGTCGCCGCGGCGAGCGCTCCGAGGAAGCCGGCGAGGAGCAGGTCGCGCCGCACCAAGGCGGCCCAGAGGCACCCGGCCGAGAGCGCGAGGAAGAGGCTCTCGGTATAGACCGCGTTCAGGAAGAACGCCGTAGGGAAGAAGGCGAGCGTGAGCACCGAGGCGCGGGCCGCCCGGTCGCCGTGCAACCGCGCGGCCGTCTCGTAGACGAAGTAGAAGGCGAAGGGGAGAGCGGCGAGCGAGACGGCGACACCCCACGGCGCCACCCCACCTCCCAGGCGCACCCCGAGGTGCACCAGCAGCGGATAGAGCGGGAAGAAAGCCGTGCTCTCGGGGGCGTGCAGGCCGTAGCCGGAGGTCGCGATCCCGGAGTACCACGCCCCGTCCCAGTTCGCCCAGTAGCCCAGTACCCCTCGGGGGCCGGGGATGCCGCCGGGACGGGCCTGCGGCAGGAGAAAATGAGCGAGCGCCCCCACCCCGAGAAAGAAGGCGCGGGAGAGGACGAAGGTCCAGAAGACGAAACGGAGGGGGCTGCCCTCCCGCCGCGTCCTCCTAGTAGCGGAGGTTCGGGCCACGGCTTATCGCCCAGCAGGCCCCGGCGAAGCAGACGGCGGCGAGGAAGAAGACCACGGCGAGCGCCGGGAGGATGTCGAGATCCGAGATGCCGAGAGCCGCGTAGCGGGCGGCGTCCACGGTGTGGAAGATCGGGTCGAAGAGCGTCGCCACCTTCAGCGGGTGCGGCAGCATCCTGACCGAGTAGAAGACACCGCCGAGAAAAGCGAGCGGCTGGATTATGACGTTGCCCATGAAGGAGATGTGGTCTATCCGGGTCGAGACGACCCCCACGATCACGCCGAGCGAGGAGAACGCGAACGCGGCGAGGGCCCAGACCGCGAGCAGAAGCAGCGGGTTCTCGGCCCCGGTCCTGGCGAAGGGCATCCCGACCAGGAAGACCCCGCAGCCCACGATCACGCCGCGCAGCGTCCCGCCCAGAGAGTATGCCAGCGCGATCTGCAGGTCGCTCATCGGGCTCGCGAGGACATCGTCTATGTAGCGCTCGCGTTTGGCGTCGAAGACCGAGCTCGAAGTGTTCGAGTACGCCCCGGTCACCAGGCTCATCGTCGCGATCCCGGGGAGGATGTACTGCAGATAGGGGATGCCCTCTATCTCCTTTATCCTCCCACCGAGCGCGAACCCGAAGACGACGACGTACAGAAGCGAGGTCAGAAGGGGGGGCACGATCGTCTGGGACCACACCCGCAGAAAGCGCAGCACCTCGCGCTTGAGCAGCGTCAGGAACCCTCTGTCAACTATCAGCATGGATCACCTTCATGTAGACCTCTTCGATGCTCGACGCACCGTGCCTCTCCTCGAGCTCCCCGACGGTACCCCTGTCGGCGATCCTGCCGCCCGAGATCAGGGCGACCTCCTCACAGAGCTCCTCCGCCTCCTCCATGTAGTGGGTGGTGAGCACGATCGTGAGCCCCCCGCGGTTGAGCTCGCGGATGTAGCTCCAGAGGCTGTAGCGCAGCTCGACGTCGACCCCGGCCGTCGGCTCGTCGAGGAAGAGTATCCCGGGGTCGTGCATCAGCGCCCGGGCGAACATAACCCGCCGCTTCATCCCGCCGGAGAGGGTGTTGGTGCGGGCGTTCCTCTTGTCGGAGAGCCCGAAGCGCTCCAGCAGCTCCGCCGCCCGCTCGCGCGCCTTGCGCTTCGGGACGCCGTAGTAACCCGCGTGGTACAAAAGCGTCTCCTCGACCGTGAGGAACTTGTCGAGGTTCACCTCCTGGGGCGAGACCCCGACCATGCGCCGCGCCCGCCGGAAGTCGCGGATGGCGTCGTGGCCGAAGACCTCGATGTTCCCGGAGTCGGGCCGGGCCAGGTTGACGATGCTGCTTATGAAGGTCGTCTTGCCCGCACCGTTGGGCCCCAGGAGCCCGAAGAAGGTCCCGGGCTCTATCTCGAGCGAGACGCCGTCGAGGGCCACGAGCCCTCCAGGGTAGGTTTTCCTGAGCTTTTCGACCTTGAGCGCCGGGACCGTCTTCACCCGGCGCTCCTCTCTCCTGTCGTTCCATCCTGCATACCGCAGGAGAGTTTAACGCGAACCGGACGATCCGTTCTTCCCGCGCTCGATCCGCACTTTCCCCTCCTCATCCAGCACGAGAGCGGCTGAGTAGGTCCCGCCGGATCTGCTCCTGAATCCCTTGAGCACCCCGGTCTTCCGCTGCTCGAGCAGTCGCCTCGCCTGCGCCTCGCTCACCCGCTTGCCGGAGATGGTCTTCCAGATGGCGAAGTCGCATCCGGTCCCCCTCCACGCGGAGCAGGAGTACGCCTTCTTCGTCTCGACGACCGGGGAGCCGCACTTCGGACAGGCGCCGATTGAACCGTCGGCAGGCTGCGGCACCTTCTCTCCCGCCTTACGGCGCACCTCCTCGACGAGCTCCTTCGTGAAGGTTTCTATCCCCGCCATGAAGCGCCGTCGGTCTTCCTCGCCGCGCTCCATCTTCGCCAGGCGCTCCTCCCAGCGGGCGGTCATCTCGGGGGAGGCGAGCGACCCATCCCCGACGAGCGCGACGAGCCGGCGGCCCTTCCGGGTGGGCACGAGCACCTTCTTCTCCCGCTCGACGTAGCCGACCTGGATCAAGCGTTCTATGATCGCCGCGCGGGTCGCGGGCGTGCCGAGGCCGGAGTCCTTCATCCGCTGCCGCAGTTCCTCGTCCTCGACGAGCCTGCCGGCGGTCTCCATCGCCCCGAGGAGCGTCGCCTCCGAGTAGCGCGGCGGGGGTTTGGTCTTCCCCTCCTTCACCGCCACATCGGCCACCGCCCACTCCTGCCCCTCCTCGACGGACGGCAGGAGTGGGGGCTCCTTCTCCCTCCTCCCGCCGACGCCGTCGGGGTAGAGCGCCCTCCAGCCGGCTTCGAGCACCACCCTGCCGCGGGAGAGGAAAGCATCCTCCCCGACGGCGGTGACGACCGTGGTGTGCTCGAAACGGGCCTCGGGGAAAAAGACCGCGAGAAAGCGCCGGAAGACGAGATCCAGCACCCTCGCCTCGTCCGGCGGGAGCTCGCCCGAAGGGCGTCTCCCGGTAGGGATGATCGCGTGGTGGTCGGTCACCTTCGCGTCGTCCACGATACGCCTCCCACGCGGGAGCTCCGGAAGCGAGAGAAGTTTCGAGGCGAACGGTTCGAGCGCTGGCAGCGCCCCCGCCGCAACGATGCGCCTCTCGAGCGTGGGGACGACGTCCTTCGAGAGGTAACGGCTCGAGGTGCGGGGGTAGGTGATGAGCTTGCGCCGCTCGTAGAGGCTCTGGGCGGCTTTCAGGGTGCGCTCCGCGGTGAAGCCGAAGCGGGCGTTGGCGTCGCGCTGCAGCGCGGTGAGGTCGTAGAGGAGCGGGGGCCGCTCGGAAGCCACCTTTTTCCGTACCCGGCGCACCAACCCCATACCACCGCGTACCCTCTCTGCTATCCGCTCCGCCGCCTCCTTCTCCCCAAGGCGGCTCTCCTTGCCTTTGAACCACACGCCCTCGTAGGAGTCGCCGCCGCGGGAGAAGCGGGCGCGCACGGTCCAGAACGTCTCGGGGGTGAAGCCCTCTATCTCACGCTCGCGGTCTACGAGGAGCCTCAGCGTCGGGGTCTGGACGCGCCCGACGGAGAGGACGTCGCCGGGGCGGGAGAAGCGAACCGAGAAGGCACGGGTGGCGTTCATCCCCACGATCCAGTCGGCCTCGCTGCGGCTCCTGGCGGCGTCCTCGAGCGGGCACATCTCGCGCGCGTCCCTCAGGGAAGCGAACCCCTCCCGGATCGCCTCGGGGGTGAGCGCGGAGATCCAGAGCCGCTTCACCGGCCTGTCGCACCCCGAGAGCCGGTAGAGGCGGGAGAAGATGAGCTCTCCCTCCCTCCCCGCGTCGCAGGCGTTCACGACCTCCTCGACCTCGGGGCTGCACAGCAGCCGCTTTACGATCCGAAATTGCTCTCGGGTCTTCGGGGAGACGACGACCCTGAACCTATCGGGCAGGATCGGCAGATCTTCGAGCCGCCAGCTCTTGTAGCGCTCGCCGTAGGCCTCCGGCGGGGCGAGCTCCGCGAGGTGTCCGAGCGCCCAGGTCGCGATCCAGCCGCTCCCAACGAGACACCCCTCACCCCGGCGGTGACGTCCCAGGGCGTTCGCGATATCCCGTGCCACCGAAGGCTTCTCGGCGACGATGAGCTTCATGCGCCGAGTATACGAAGCTGGGGCCTCTCCGGCACCCCCGGCCTAGGTGATGATGCGCCAGACCCGGATGAAGGCCAGGACGAAAGAGAGGAGCATGACCACCGCACTCGTCACGCACCACTGGCAGATTGCGTGGATGACGAAGAGTTCCAGGTAGGTGAGATAAGCGCTGAAGAGGGTCCCGACGAGCGTGACGAGAAGACCGAGGTAGGCCCCACCCTCACCTCGCACCAGGGCGGAGACGAAAAGCAGCGCGTAACCGAAGAGCCCCAGGAGAGGGACCGGAATGCCGGCGAGGGTCGCGTAGCGGCTGGCCTGAACCGTCTCGCAGCCGTGGCTGCCTCCGGCGCAGACCGGGGCTATACCCTCGAAGTGCACCCAAGTCAGGTAGGCGCTTATCCCGAGCCCGATCACGGCGAGCGCGACCAGGGCGGTCCGCAGCCCGCGATTCCCTTCTCCCTTGAGGCTAGGATCCACCGACCTGCTTTATGGCGCTCGAGACGGACTTGTAATCGTGCAGCCCCACCAGCTTCTTCCGCCCCTTCGGCCCCTCGACGATCAGGGTCGGCGTCGAGTTGACCTTCTCGGCGCTGGCTTTCTTCTGGACCTGCTCGAGCTTCTTCGCGAGGGAAGGGTCGGAGAGAGCGCTCTTCCAGCGGCTCACGTCGAGCCCCGGGGTCTTCTGCGCGAGGTCGTTCAAAAAGCTCTGTGTCACATAGCCGCTGTTCTCGGTCTTCTGGTTCGCGAAGAGCAGGTAGTAGTATCCCCAGTAGTGGTTCTGCTTCGCGGCCGCGAGCGCGGCCTCCGCCGCCTTCACCGAGTCCGGTCCTATGAACGCCATCGGCTCGGAGACCAGCTTCACCTTGCCGGTCTTCACGTAGTTCTCGACCAGCTTGGGGAAGACGTTGCGGCTGAACTCCCCGCAGTAGGGGCACTGGAAATCCTCGTAGAGGTAGATGGTGACCGGAGCGCTCCCCTTCCCGAGCGTCGTGCCGTTCTGGGGCACCCCGGCGTAGAGCTTGCTCACCTCCCCGCTCGACGCTCCTCCTCCGCCGAGCTGGCTGAGCACGACGAGGATGGCGGCGACGATGATCGCGGCCGCCACGATCAGGGCGAGTATCATCCTGGGAGACCTTATGGGGGCGCTCTTCAGCTCGGGCTCCTTCCACGCGGGGAACGCAACCTGGGATTATATGCCAGCAGACCCGCTACCGGGAAGCCCCCGGTTGAAAGGTGTTACCGATCTGTTACCCTCTCCCGGGCTCCGAAGGGCGAAAAGGCGGAGGTGTCGTGGTGGGCGCCCTGATCCCAGAGACGGCGAAGCAGCTCGCGTTGCGCTTCCGGGACAACGAGATCCCGGCCGTCGCCGCCAGCCTCGCCTTCCATCTCATACTCGCCCTCTTCCCCTTCCTGCTCGCGCTGCTCTCTCTGCTGAGCACCATCGGCAACCCGCAGCTCGCCACCATCGTGCTCGGTTACTTCCAGCAGCTCGTTCCCGACTCGGTCTACACGCTCGTAGCGTCATACATGAGACCGATAATAAGCGGAGAGAACTCCGCCCCGGGGCTCTTCACCTTCAGCATCCTCTTCACCCTGTGGTCAGCCTCCGGGGCTTTCTCGTCTCTCATCCGGGCGCTGAACAAAGCCTACGGCGTCGAGGAGACCCGCCCGTTCTGGAAGGTCCGCGGCATGGCCCTGCTGATGACCGCCGGGCTCTCGTTGATGATAGTCGTCGGAGCCTTGCTGCTCATCCTCGGGCCCCAGATAGGACGTGCCCTGGCCAGCCTATTCGGCCTCGGTCCCCTCTTCGAGCTCGTCTGGAGCGTGGTGCGCTGGCCCGTGGCCTTGCTGTTTCTGGTCGTGACCGTGGCGCTGCTCTACTACTTCGCACCCAACGTCGATCAACGACTGCGCTGGATCGTCCCGGGCGGCATCTTCGCCGTGCTCCTGTGGGTCGCAGCCAGCCTGGCCTTCAGCTTCTACGTGGCCAACTACGGCTCGTACAACAGGATCTACGGCTCCCTCGGCACCGTCATAGTGCTCCTGCTCTACCTCTACATCACCTCGATAATCCTGCTGCTGGGCGCCGAGCTAAACGCCACGCTGGACCACCTGAGAAAGCCCCCGGCGAACGGCTGATCCAACGGGCCTCAGATCCGGCGAGAACGATCCTGGTAGCCCACCCCATCTCTGATATACTTGCTCCCCGAACGCTCGGAGGAGTGGCCGAGTGGTTGAAGGCGGCACCCTGCTAAGGTGTTATACCTCTCAACAGGGGTATCGAGGGTTCGAATCCCTCCTCCTCCGCTCTCCCACCAACACACAGGAGAACAGGAAAAGGGCCGGGAACGTTCCCGGCCCTTTTCCCAGCCCGTATGAAGGGGGATGGACAGCCGCCCATGAAGGCGGATGGAAGATGCTGCTACTGTGCATCCCCTTTCATAGGCTTAGCTCTCAGACCATGCTCCGCAGCTCGGCAACCATGTCCAGACCCTGCTGCTTGCAGAGGTCCTTCGGACGCATGATCGCCTGCTCGTCCAGCAGATTGCGGGTCCTGGCCTCCTTCTCGAGGTGACGCTCGATGACGTCGATGGCCCGGTCGACCTCCTCGCGGGTGTACTCCCGAACCTTCTCGTGGGTGATGGTCGGCATCCACTTCACCTCCTCTCTCCGGCTGATTGGGAGGGCTCCACGTCGTAGCTTGTAACGTTTGAGCCTCCCAGCCTGCCTTCAGAATAAGTCCGGCCGGAGGGCTTGTCAAGAAGAAATTCGCCGACCGGAGCGCGCATTGTGCGGTAGCGCACCAGAGGACATCTTCGCTCCCTTCCGGAGCGCTACGAAAGCTCCGTCTACGAGAACCGGGACCACCGGGAAGGAATCCTCGGCGAAACAGACGTCCAGATCCCTGTCGTATCCCAGGCTGAGGAGCCTGCGCGCGGCGCTCGTGCCGTAGAGGGTCCGCAGGGGGCGCTCCCGGTATCCGCGCATCACCTTCTGCGCGCGCACGTCGGGGATCGCACCCGCTTCGACCAGCCGGGCGATGATCGACCCGGCGGCCCGTTCGTCCTCGGCGGCCCGGTGCCCCCTCCAGCCGCAGCCGACGACGATCACCTCCCCCGAACGCGAGCGCAGGGCCTCCGCCACCGCGCTCGCGTTCACGAAACACCCGGCGAAGATGTCCGGAGCCCCGCTCGCGGCCCGTATGACGCGGGTGCCGTTGGTGGTGGTGAGGGCCACCGTAGAACCTGCGCCCACGCCGGCCTCGAGGATCTCCACCGGCGAGTTCCCGAAGTCGAAACCCGGGACCTTCTCCCCGCCACGCTCCCCGGCCCGGTAGTCGGCCTCCGTAGCCAGCGCCTCCGAAACGGTGGCCACCGGCCTCACCCGCACCCCCAGCGCCACCAGCACCGCTATCGTCGCCGAAGCCCGAAGCGCGTCGACGACGACCACGGCAGCCCCACGGCGGGCGGCCTCCCGCGCGCCCCGCTCCCCGCCGGCATAACCGACCCTCAAGCTCCCATCGCCACGCACGAACGCCGATTATACGCGCGTAGCGCGGGGCCGCGGGTTCAGCGGCGGACGATCCGGCGTACGCCGACCGTACCGAGGCAGAGCAGCGCAGCCCCCGCCACGAGCGTCCAGGGCTGCACCCCGCCCGTATCAGGGAGGATGGTTATCCCGCCGGCCCCTTTCTGCTTCTCCCCACCTGCGGAGCTCGCCCCGGAGCTGTGCGAAGCCTGGGTGACGGTGTCAGCCGGCTGCGAGCTCTGCGGAGAAGAAGCCGGTGCGGACGAGTAGACCGTCGCAGCCGAGGAACGCACCGACTGCGGATCGCTGGTAGAGGCCGCGGAGGAGTGCTTCACCGGACCGGTGTACCCCTGCGGAGCCTTCGCCAACCCCATCTCTATCGCCCTCTGCGCCGTCGAGTCGGGCTTGACGAGCTGCGGTGGCGGTACTTCGAGCTGAGAGGGCGCGGGAGGCGGAGGCGGAACCACCGCCTCGGGGGCCGGCGAGGAGGGCGGAGCCTGCGGCGGCTGACCGCCGTACTGATCCTGCGCGGCGTTGGCGTACTGATCCTGCGCGGCGTTCGCATACTGGGAGGCCGCCGAGCTGGGCTGCGGCGACGCGCTGGCCCCGGAGGAGACGCTGCTCGACGGCGACGTCGCCGAGGAAGTAGAGGACGAGGAGGAAGCGGCGCTCGGCGTCAGAGCACTGGTCTGCGGCTGCGCCCCCGTCGATCCTGAACCACCACCGGACGGGTAGGGACCCGTCGGGGTCGAAGCCGGCATCTCCTGCACGTCCACCGAAGCGACACCCACCGCGGTCAGGCCGATGGCCCGGGCGGCGGCGTAGGAGAGGTCGAGCTGCCTGCCCGCCACGTACGGACCCCGGTCGTTGACCGTGACCACCACGCACCCGTCGTAGCAGACCTTAAGCTTGGTGCCGAACGGCAGGTACGGAGAGGCAGCCGTGTAGTCGTACATGTTGAACGGCTCCCCGCTCGCCGTCTTGGCTCCCTGAAAGCCCGGCCCGTACCACGAGGCGACCATCTGCTGAGCCCAGGCCACCCGGGCGACGACCAGCGAAAAGATCAGAGAGAAACAGACGAACAACGACAGAACCCTGGCCCCCCGCCGAAGCGGCAAGACGTGAGCTGCCAATCGATTCCCCCCTCCAAAGTTTCATCTTCCTGGCAAACTGCTCTTGTTTATCAGTTTATCAACGTCCCTGTAGAAAAGGCAACGCCTCGTTGCAACATTCTAAACAAAAATGAACCAACCTTCATATCTGGTGTGGACCGGGCATCGTCCGCGAGATGTTGTGTAGTGGCGGGGTGGGGACGAGAGAAAACGCGTACAGAAGGGGGAGTTAGAATGGTGTAGAAACTGGATTTGACGGTTTATAGCATCGAGGGCGGGCCAAGAGAGGAATCAAGACGAGAGACGGAGGCTGTCGATGAAGTACCGTACCATACAGGGCACGGACATAAGCGTATCGGAGGTGGGGTTCGGGGTCTGGACCATAACCACCGGCTGGTGGGGTGATGTAGACAGGGGGAAGGCGCGCTCTCTCCTCAAGGAAGCCTGGGACCTCGGCATCAACTACTTCGACACCGCGGACACGTACGGCAGGGGGTTCGGCGAGGAAGTCCTGGCCGAAGCCGGGCTCACCTCCGGGAGCATGCGGGACGATGTCGTGATCTCGACGAAGTTCGGCTACGACTTCTACAACCACGCAGAGCGCGAAGGGCAACGCGAACGCCCGCAGAACTGGTCGGAAGGATTCCTGCGCT
This sequence comes from Rubrobacter sp. M3-4, assembly GCF_059772285.1. Lineage (NCBI taxonomy): Bacteria > Bacillati > Actinomycetota > Rubrobacteria > Rubrobacterales > Rubrobacteraceae > Rubrobacter > Rubrobacter sp. M3-4. The sequence continues at coordinate 66,411 of NZ_JCBAJP010000008.1, read as the reverse complement.
TCGCGCTGGAGCAGAGCCTGAAGCGGCTCGACACTGATTACATAGACTTCATCCAGCTGCACAACCCCAAGTCCGACGCCATAGACAGCGACGCGCTCTTCGAACTTTTGGAAGACTTCAGACGGGAAGGAAAGGTCCGGGCCTACGGCGTCGCCCTCGGCCCGGCCATCGGCTGGCGAGAGGAAGGCCTGCGCGCGATCCACGACCGCCGCGTGCAGGTGGTGCAGATGATCTACAACATCCTCGAGCAGGATCCCGGCCGGGACTTCATCGCCGCCGCGCGGGAGGCCGGCTCGAGCCTCGTCGTCCGCGTCCCGCACTCGAGCGGCATGCTCGAGGGTCACTACGACGAGAACACCACCTTCCCGGAAAACGACCACCGGCGTCACCGCCCGAAAGAGTGGCTCGTCGAGGGCGTCAGGAAAGTCGAGCAATTGCGCTTCCTCGAGGAAAGGGGCCGCACGCTGGGACAGGCGGCGCTCAAGTTCTGCCTGGCCGAACCGGAGGTGGTCTCCACACTGCCCAACATCTACGGCAGAGAGCAGCTCGTGGAGTTCGCCTCCGCCCCCGACACCCCCGACCTCACCGACGAAGAACTCGCCCGCATAGGCGAGCTCTACGAGAACAACTTCGGCCTTGCGTCCGCGAGCAGGAGGTAGTCATGGCCGAGACGACGACCCAGCGATACCGGGAGCAGGAGGAGGAAAACCTCCCGGTCCAGTACGTAAACTACGCCTTCTTCAAGCTCGACCCGCTCTGGAGGAGGCTCCCCGAAGAGGAGCGTGAGCGCGGCAAACAGGAGTTCCTGGACGCGGCGGAGAGCGGCTCGGAGCAGATGATCCTGCGCTCCTACTCCCTGCTCGGGCTCCGCTCCGACGCTGATTTCATGCTCTGGCGCATCGCATACGACCTGGACGCCTTCGAGAAGATGACCGGCGCGCTGCTCAACACCGGCCTCGGCAAATACCTCTCGATCACCCACTCATACTTCGCCATCAGCCGCCGCTCCATCTACGTCGGGGAACACACCCCGGGCTTCGAGAACAAGCGCTATATCGTCCCCGGCGAGGGAGAGTACCTCTTCGTCTACCCGTTCGTGAAGCGCCGCGAGTGGTACCGGCTCCCGCTCGAAGAGCGCCAGCGGATGATGAACGAACACATGAAGGTCGGTCGGGCCCATTACCCGATAAAGAACAACACCGCCTACTGCTTCGGCATCGGCGACTACGAGTTCATCCTCTCTTTCGAGGCCGAGTCCCCGAAGAAGTTTCAGGACCTCATGATGGATCTGCGCGAGACCGAAGCCAGCAGCTACACCGAACTCGATACCCCCATCTTCACCTGCCGACGGAGATCTTTACCGGATATCCTAGATTTTTTAGGATAGTTAACATTATGACCGTAGAGATGCGGGTTTAACCTGCTGTATAATTTTTGATACGCACCAACCTTGGCCGGAGGGTCGATCCATGGCCCTCCGGCTGAAAAAACTCTGAGGGTCCTCAAAGCACGTCCCGCTGGACAGCAGACGCCCCGTCTGTATAATAATCCCGACATGATTACTCGGATTAGCGACAGGATAGGTGTACGCCCCACGGAGCTGGTCGGCAACACCCCTCTCGTAGAGCTATCAAGCATCGAGCGGGAAGTTCCCGGCGTGAGGCTCCTGGGCAAGGCGGAGTGGTACAACCCTGGGGGTTCGGTCAAGGACCGTCCGGCGCTGTGGATGATCCGGGAGGGTGAGCGCAGGGGTGAGCTGAGGCGGGGCAAGACGATCCTCGACGCGACCAGTGGCAACACGGGGATAGCGTACGCCTGGATCGGGGCTGCGCTCGGGTATCGGGTGAGGCTGTGCATGCCGGCCAACGCGAGCGAGGAGCGCAAGAAGATCCTGAGGGCGTATGGGGTAGAGATCGTGCTGACCGACCCGGGAGAGGGTTCGGACGGGGCGATCCGGGAGGCCAGGAGGCTCTACGCCGAGGATCCGGAGCGCTACTTCTATCCGGACCAGTACTCCAACCCGGCCAACCCGAGGGCGCACTACGAGACCACGGCGCCCGAGATCTGGGAGCAGACGACTGGGGAGGTGACGCATTTCGTCGCCGGGCTCGGCACCAGCGGCACCTTCGTCGGGACCGCGCGGAGGCTCAAGGAGTACAACCCGGAGATAAAGGTGATCTCCTTCGAGCCGGACTCTCCGTTCCACGGTCTCGAGGGCATGAAGCACATGGAGAGTGCGATCGTACCCGAGATCTACGACCCGCTCGTCGCCGACGAGAACCGTGCCGCCTCGACCGAGGCGGCCTACGCGATGGTGAAGCGGGTGGCGCGCGAGGAGGGGCTGCTCATCGGCATCTCCGCCGGGGCCGCGGTGGCCACCTCGCTCGAAGTTGCAAAAGAGATCGGGGAGGGAGTCGTCGTGACGATACTGCCCGACGGGGCGGACAAATACCTCTCCGAGAGCTTCTGGGAGGACTAGTTGCCGCTAAAGATCGGACGGGGAGACATCCGCAACATCGAGGAACATGCGAAGGAAGCGTACCCGGAGGAATGCGCCGGCGTGCTCGTCGGGATGAACGCCGGGGGAACGAAGATCGTGGTGGACGTGTGGCGGGCGGAGAACACCCACGAGGGTGAGCGCGAGCGCCGCTTCCTCATCGAGCCGCTGAAGATAAAGGAGTTCGAGGAGAGGGCCGAGGAGCGGGAGATGGAGGTTCTCGGCTTCTACCACACCCACCCGGATCATCCGGCGGAACCCTCGGAGTACGACCGGGAGCATGCCTGGCCCGGGTGGTCCTACGTCATAGCCTCCGTCGGGGCCGACGGCATCAAGGACATACGTTCCTGGGTGCTCAAGCCCGACCGCTCGGGTTACGACGAAGAGACGCTGGTGGAGTAAGAGAAAAGGAGTCACGAGAAGATGCCCAAGGTCAAGATTCCAACGCCCTTGAGACAGTATGCGGGGGGCAACGCCGAGGTCACCATCACCGGCAAGACCGCCGGGGAGGCTCTCGGCAAGCTCGCAGAGGAGTACCCGGAGCTCAGGCAGCACCTCTACACCGGAGACGGCAAGCTGCGTTCGTTCGTGAACGTCTACAAGGGTGACGAGGACATCCGCTACCTCGACGGGCCGGAGACCGCCGTCTCGGAGGACGACGAGCTCTCGATCATCCCGTCCATCGCTGGGGGTTGTCGCGGGGAGACCCGCTGAGGTTCCATCCCGGCGGGCCGCGGTTCGTCCCAGCCCAGGAGAGCAAAGTCAGGAGTTTCAGGAAGACATGCAGACGCGCAAACCTCTGATACACGAGACGAACGGGCAGGTCGAGCTCACCAACGAGGAGATCGCCCGCTACAGCCGCCACCTGATCATGCCCGAGGTGGCGCTGGAGGGGCAGAAGAAGCTCAAGCAGGCCCGGGTGCTGACGATCGGAGCCGGCGGGCTCGGCGCGCCGCTCGCGATGTACCTCGCGGCGGCGGGGGTCGGCACCATCGGGATCGTCGACTTCGACGTCGTCGACGAGTCGAACCTGCACCGGCAGATCATCCACGGGACCTCCGATGTGGGCCGGCCCAAGCTCGAGAGCGCCCGTGAGACCATCGCGGACATAAACCCCAACGTCAGAGTCGAGGCCTTCGAGGAGCAGCTCACGAGCGAGAACGCCCTCGACATCTTCCGCGACTTCGACATCATCGTCGACGGCACGGACAACTTCCCGACCCGCTATCTCGTCAACGACGCGTGCGTCCTTCTGGGCAAGCCGAACGTCTACGGCTCCATCTTCCGCTTCGAGGGGCAGGCGAGCGTGTTCTACGCGGAGGAAGGGCCGTGCTACCGCTGCCTCTACCCCGAGCCGCCGCCTCCGGGGCTCGTCCCGAGCTGCGCCGAAGGTGGGGTGCTGGGGATCCTTCCCGGCGCGATCGGGGTCATCCAGGCCACCGAGACTGTGAAGCTCATCCTCGGGGTCGGGGAGCCCCTGATCGGTCGGCTCCTGCTCTACGACGCCCTCGGCATGCGCTTCCGGGAGATGAAGCTGCGCAAGAACCCCCAGTGCCCGATCTGCGGTGAGAACCGTACGATCCACGAGCTCATAGACTACGAGGAGTTCTGCGGCATCCCGCAGGCCCGGGCGGCCGAGGAGGAGAACGAGGTGCCGGAGATCACCGTGCAGGAGCTCAAGGAGAAGCTCGACCGCGGCGATATCTCGGTGCTCGACGTACGCGAGCCGCACGAGTACGCGGTCGCGAACATCGGGGCTCCGCTCATCCCGCTCGGTGAGCTGCCGGAGCGCCTGGCCGAGCTCGACCGCGACAGGCCGCTCGCCGTCCACTGCAAGAGCGGTGCGCGCAGCGCCAGGGCCGTGAAGCTTCTGCGGGACGCCGGCTTCGAGAACGTCTACAACGTCAAGGGCGGGATCAACGCCTGGAGCGAGGAGATAGACCCGAGCGTCCCGAAGTACTAGGGAGATCACAACTCCGGCGGGCGGGGGTCGTGCGGTTCACGGCCCCCGCTTTTCAGTGCACGTAGGAGGCGCCGTTTATGTCTATCGTGGCCCCGGTCGCGTGGCGGACGGCCCCGGAGGCCAGGAAGGCGACGACGTTCGCGACCTCCTGCGGTGGTGCCAGCGAGCCGAGGGGTATCTCGCGTGCGGGGTCCCCGCCGCCGCGCCGGACGAACTCGCGGGCCATCTCCGTCTCGACGAAGCCGGGGGCCACGGTGTAGGCGAGGACTCCCTCCCGGGCGAATCCCCGGGCGATGGTGCGGGTGAGCGAGACCATGCCCCCCTTGGAGGCAGCGTAGGGCATGTACTCGGGGTCGTCCCCGCGGAAGGCCGCCCGGCTCGCGACGTTGATGATCGTGCCGCCCCCGCGCTCCCTGAAGTGGAGGATGGCCTTCCGGCAGAGATCCGCGGCGGAGATCAGGTTGATCCCGAGCGTCCTCTGCCAGACCTCCTTCCAGCGACCACCGTCTTCCACGGAGACCGGCTCGTAGATGCCTGCGTTGTTCACCAGCACGTCTACCCGTCCCCGCCACCCGACTGCCTCGGACCAGAGCCCCTCCACGGAGGATGCGTCCTCCAGGTCGGCCCCCACGCAGAGACAGTGCCCGGTCTCGGAGGCTATCTTTCGCGCCTCCCTCTCGCCCCTGTTGTAGTGGAGCACCACCCCGGCCCCGGCCCCGCACAGCGTCCTCACGATGGCCTCGCCGATGCCACGCGACCCGCCGGTAACGAGCGCCACCCTGTCCCGCAGAAAATCCATCCAGAAAGCCCCTCCGCAGCGTTTGCCTCCAGCAAGCGACATTCTGGCAGAAGTCGTCTCCTGCGGCAGGGCGGGGATCCGTATACCGGCGCGACGGCGAGAGGCGGACCCGCGCGGGTCCGCCTCTCGCTCCTTCAGGCGCTCACGATCTTCACGGCATCGGCGATGATGTAACCTCCGGCCGAGGTCCAGCGGGAGATTCTCACGCAGGCAGAGTCTCCGGCTGCGAGCGTGAACGTGCCGAGGTTGTTCCAGCGGCCGCCGTTTTTGGTCTGGTCCACCCGCACCCACTCGATCCCCGAGGTCGTCTGGATCCCGACCGGGACCGAAGGGTTGTACCCCGGGGAGCTCGGCCACCAGGCGTACACCTTGTAACTCCCGGTGGTCGGGATCTTGAACCTGTAGAGCGCGTCGTCCGAGACGGCCTTCGGGGTGGTGTAACGGTAGTTCCGGCCGTGTTTCTGTCCGTTCCAGGAGCTCGTCTTCCAGTTCCTGGAGGCCGAAAACCGGGCGCTGGCGTTGTCCACCACCTGCCTGTAGACCTGGGCTGCGCCGGCGTACTGGGCGACGTAGCTCATGTAGAGGTCCCAGTTCCAGTAGGGACCAGGGTCCTTGTGATGGTCAACCCCTCCGTACTGACCAGGGTTGTTCGGGTCCGGTACCTCGTCGTGCCCGATTATGTGCTGCCGGTCTATCGCTATCTTGTACTTCTCGCACAGATACGCCGTCAGCCTCGCCGAAGAGCGGTACATAACATCCGTGAACCACGACGGGTCGTCTATGTAGCCCTCGTGCTCTATCCCTACCGAGTGCTCGTTGTAGTACCAGTTGCCCGCGTGCCAGGCGATGTCCTTCTCGAGAACCGACTGTCCTATGTAGCCGTCGGAGGAGCGCACCACGTAGTGGGCCGAGGACTGGGCTGCGGGGTTTTCGAACCAGTTTATCGTGGCCGACCAGGAGCCCTGGGTGACGTGGATTATGACCATGTCTATGGAGTAGTCGGTGGGGCGGTTTGCGGGGGTGTAGTTCGCCGTGCTCGCCGGGTAGTAGCCTGCGTAGGGGTAGTCCGCACCCATTACGAGATCTCCCGCGCCTGCAGGACGATCCGTTCCCCGCCGCTGGTACGTCTGGAGGCCCCTTTTCTCAGGGTCTGGAGGACCTGCGCCGCGTAAAGGTCCCCACCCCCCACACCCGAGACGGCCTCGTACTTCGGGCCGTGCCCTCCCCTCCCGGAGACGGCTCCGTACCAGCCGGCGAGGGTCGCGGGCCTCGCGCTGCCCTGCGAGGAGGCGAGCAGCGCCGCCCCGCCGAGGATGTTTGAGAAGCGATCGGTTTTGAGCCGGTGCTCCGGGATGCCGGTGAGCTTCGAAGCCGTACCCAGGGTGTTCGCCCCGGGGTTCTGTACGAGCGCCATGATGCCGAAAGCGCCCCGCCTCTCCGGGTCCCCCTTGCGGTAGGAGCAGAGGCTGGCGGGAGGCATCTCCCAGTGGGTGTTGACGTAGCCCATCGCCAAAAGCAACTCGACCGGTATCCTGTATCTCTTCGCCGCCCGGTTGAACTCATGCTCCAACGACGACGACACCTCGACCCGGGCATAAGCCGCGGGAGCGACGCCGAGCAACGCCGCGCCCCCGGCCAGACCGCCGCCGACCTTCAAGAACTCCCCGCGGTCCATGGTCCGGGACAAGGCACCCTCCGTTCTTCCGGAAGATCTCATTCTCGTCCCCTCCTTCTCCGGGAGATGAGATCCGCGCGAACGGTACGTTCTCCTCGCCGCGCGGCCATCTCGCCTCGACACGCTGGTTATCGGTAGGAGGGGGCCAGACCTTTACCGCCCCCGGGGAGCTTCGGTTAGATCTTTCACACTCCGGTCAACGCTCGCGGACGCCGAAGTCCACGGTATAGATGGAGGCGCCCCTGTACCCCGCGAAGGTCCCGCGGGACACACCTATCCCTACCTCCCGGTAGTCGCCGTTCAGGATATTGGCCCGGTGCTCCGGGCTGTGCATCCAGGCGTTCATGATGTGCGCCGGACGGCCGTAGGAACCGCTGCCCCAGGCGATGTTCTCCCCCACGGCCCAGTAACGGTACCCGTTCGGGGTATATCCAAAGGAGATCAGACGCTCGTAAAAGCTCTGCCCGTCGTAGGAGTCGTGCGAGAAGTACTGCTTCTGCAGCATCTCGCGCGAGTGAGCTCGGGCAGCGCGCTCCAGAATGGGGTTCACGCAGAGCCGCCTGAGGCCGTGCTCGGCCCGGATGCGGTTCTGTCGCCAGAATACCCCGGCCTCGTAGCGGCTGAGCGTGATCTTGCCGCCGGAGCACCTCCTCACTTTGGCTCCCGTGGTCTGGGCCCCGACGTTCTGAGAGAACGCCGCGAGGGTCACGAGGCAGGCAGCGAGGAAAGCGAGGGCTGCGGTGAGAGAGAACGGGCGCGCGGACAAGGTCTGCGGGCCTCCTTTCGAAAAACGACTACAGGGACACATCCCCGTAGTCGTCAGAAAGCCCGCGGAGCTTTAGCCCGAGGTCTCTCACCCCGGCGGCCAGCCCATCCTGCGCCCCCCGATCACGTGCAGGTGAAGGTGGTCTATGGTCTGGTTCGCGTCGGGACCGCAGTTGATCACCGCGCGCCAGCCGTTCTCGAGCCCCTCCCGGGCCGCGACCTCCTTCGCCACCGTGAACAGATGCCCGACTATGGGTTCATCCTCCTCCGTCAGGTCGTCCAGGGAGGGGATGACCTTGCGGGGGACGACGAGCACGTGCGTCGGGGCCTGCGGGTTGATGTCGCGCAGGGCGATGCAGCGATCGTCCTCGTAGAGGATGTCGCCCGGTATCTCCCGGTCCATTATCTTCTGGAAGAGCGTCTTCTCTGCCATATCCGGGTAGCTTAGCCGCCGCGGCCCGCCGCTTCAAGCGAACCCTTCTAGCGCGTGAAGTCCGTCCCCTTCTCCAGGTCCCTGATGTACGCCGCGATCACGCGCGCGCAGCGCTCGACGTCCTCGAGGTCGACGATCTCGTTCGGGGAGTGCATGTAGCGGTTGGGACAGGAGACGAGCCCGGTCGCGATCCCCGCCCGCGAGAAGTGGATCGCGTCGGCGTCGGTGCCGGTGCGCCGGGAGTCCCCGGCGAGTGTGTACGGGATGCCCTCCCTCTCGGCGGCGGAGATGATCCCCTCGGTGACGAACGGGCTCAGCGCGGAGGCGCGGGAGATCACCGGGCCGCTACCCAGAGCGTGCTCGCCCTCCTCGTTCTCCGAGACGCCGGGGATGTCGGTCGCGTGCGCGACGTCCACGGCTATCGCCGCGTCCGGGTCGAGCCCGAAGGCCGCGGCCCGGGCGCCGTTGAGCCCGATCTCCTCCTGCACGCTCGCCACGGCCACGACCTCGGCTGCGAGGCCATCCGCCTCGGAGAGGAGCCGGAGCGCCTCGAGAACCACGAAGGCCCCCACCCGGTTGTCGACCGAGCGGGCGGCTATCCTGCCGTTCGCGAGCTCGACGAGCTCCTGGTCGAGGACCCCCACGTCGCCGACGCGGACCCGCTTCTCCGCCTCTTCTCTGTCTCTGGCCCCGATGTCTATCCAGAGGCTCTTTATCTCGGAGACCTTCTTGCGCTCCTCGGCGTCCATGAGGTGGATGGCCTTCTTGCCGATGACGCCGAGGACCTCGCCGCCACGCCCCATGAGGCGCACCCGCTGCCCGACGAGGACCTGCGAGTCCCACCCACCGACGCCGATGAAGCGGATGAGGCCCTTCTCGTCGATGTGGGTGACCATGAGCCCGATCTCGTCGATATGTCCGCTCAGCATCACCCGCGGCGAACCCCCCGGGTTCAGCGTGGCGAAGGAGTTGCCCATCCTGTCGCCGCGCACCTCGGCGAAGCCGGAGGCCTCCTCGCGCCAGATCCCGGCTGCGGCCCCCTCGGCCCCGCTGGGACCCGGCGCGGCGAGCAGCCTCTTGAAGAAATCGTAGGACGTTTCTCTCATCATGCTCTTTCTAGATCGCTCTCTTCTCGAAACCCGAACGACGAGAGTATATTATCCTCCACCGCCTTTTATCTCGACGCGGATCTCCCCCTCCTCCTCGGGGTCCCCTCCCTTGCCCACCATCCGCCGGGGGATGGAGATCTCGAAGTCCTCCGTGAAGGGGTTGGGGGAGATCCTGAGCACCTCCCCCTCCCAGATCGGCTCGAGCCTCCGGCCCATGAACGAGAACCCGCCCCGGTACCAGGGGTGGTCGTTGCGTCCAGCGTCGTTGAGGCAGATGAAGAGCGAGAGGTCGTCGCAGAGCTGCAAGAGGCGGAAGTCGTGCTCGACGGTCCCGAGCGCTTCCTCTGGCAAGACCCGGCGCAGGCGCTCCTGCCGGGACAGCTCCTCCTCCAGGAAACGTGCCTCAGGCTCGGTCTTCGGATGCCGGAAGAAGGAGGCGTAGTGCATGCTGCAGAGCAACCCGGCGTAGGGGTCCTCATCCTCGACCAGACCTATGCCCCGCCGGTAACCCTCCAGCTTGGGCTCTATCGGGTAGTCGACGAAGGAGTACGGCCGGCCCTCCTCGTTCCAGAGCACCCGGCGGTCGAGCTCGCGCCATCCCACGTCGTGGTTGGCGATGGCGTAGACCGTGGAGGACGAGGGCCTCGGTTCCCAACCCCAGTGCCGGGCGAACCGTCCCGAGGCCAGCGCGTGCTCGTGCTGGCCGATGAGGAGATACCCGCCATCCTTCTCTCTCACTATCACGGATCCATTCCTCCTCAGAGAACGAGCCTGCGGTCCACGGCGAGCGGGGAGCGCACAGACCGACCGAGGAAGGCCTCCTCGGTCACCTCGAGCTTCTCCTGCAGGACCGTCACCAGGATCAGGGCGAAGCCCCCATCCTCCATCTCCCCCGCCCACCGGAGGGCGAACTCCTCCGGGAGCCCCATCCCGAGCACCCTCTCGCGCAGATGGGATCGGCGGCGGTAGAGGATGATGCCCGCCGCGAACCCCAGCGTGATTAGAATCTGCAGGCCCACCCCGACCAGCAGGTTGACCGGCGCCACGGCTGCGTCGACCGTCGTGCACGTGAAGTACACGCTGCCGAGCTCTATCCACTGCCTGCGCGAGATACCGGCCTCAATAGAAAGAACCCGGCAACCGGGCAGGGTGAGCCTCACCACTTCGAGGTCCCGCCTGCGCGCCAGCACCACGGGCTCCCCGACGAGCAGCCCGTCGAGGTCGCGCACCAGGGAGGCGAGGGCCCGAAGTTCGGAGGCCACCGCCCCGAGCGTATGGTAGCGCTGCACCTTCACGTCTCTTTTGTACCAGATCCCACCGGATCTCACGCGAGCATCAGGAGGGCGGCCGCCACCACCGAGCCTATGAGAAGCCCGGCGGCGACGTCGAAGGGGTAGTGCACCCCCAGGTAGACCCGGGAGAGCGCGACCAGAAACCCGGCCGCGACGAAGGCCGGAGCGAAAGCCGGGTAGACAAACGAGAGGGTTATCGCCCCTGCGGCCGCCGTCGCCGAGTGCCCGGAGGGGAAGGAGCTCGAGCTCGGGGTCTTTATCAGGGGGGCGATCCCGGTATCGCTGATGTAGGGCCGGGTGCGGTTGAAGAGGTGCTTGGAGCCCTCGGCGCACGTCCAGGAGATCGCCACCGCCCCCCAGGGGACGAGCAGGTGCGAGAGCCTGAACCCGCCGAATATGAAGGCCACGGCGGCCAGCATCCCCCACAGGAACCCCGCGGTGCCGAGCAGGGTGAACAGACGCAGCAGACGGGTCAGTGGCGCCCACTTGAGGCGGAAGATAGCCCCGAAGAGCGCCCGGTCGAACTCCTCTATGTCCTTCAAGATGGTCTTCAACTCCGGCCGATAAAGTCTACCCGGTTCGCAGCCGTCCGCCGAACCCTATCCCGGGTAGAATAGGTCCTGCTTGAGAGCACGTTCCACAGAACGGGGGTTTCAAGAGTACCATGGATAAAAACCTGATAGAGAAAGCCTTGAAGGAAGCCAGAGAGGCCGGCCACGACCTGGTCGTCTGGGACCGCAGGGACACCTTCACGATCGAGAACGACAAGCTCGACGATCTCTCCCTGGAGGACGGCTACCTTCGAGCTCTGGTCGGCAGGGAGAAGGCGGTGGTCTACGTCGAGCTCGATTCCATATACAAGCTCGTCGTGGAGAAGGAGCGGCCCCACCGTGCGGGCTTGCGCGCGGGGTTCGGGGCGGGCTAGCTCCCTCTCCGTTCCATTATCTCGACCTCCCCGGAGGAGCGGGCCACCACCGCCGCCTCGGCCATCCCGACGAACAGCCCGCATTCCAGAGCCCCCGGCACGTGCTTTATCTCCCTTTCCAGCGCGGCCGGGTCTTCTATCGGCGGGAAGAGGCAGTCGACGGTGTAGTGACCTCCATCGGTGACGAAGGGGGCATCCGACCCCTCAGCCCTCCGCAGGGAGGCCTCACACCCGAGCGCGGAGAGCGCCCGCAGGGTGGCCTGCCACCCGAAGGGTTCGACCTCGACCGGGACCACCCCCTCTCCCAGCCTCTCCACCGGCTTGGTCTCGTCGGCGACGAGCACGAAGCTCTCGCTCGCGAAGGCGACTATCTTCTCCCGCAGGAGCGCCCCGCCACGCCCCTTTATCGCGGAGAGGTCGGGGGAGATCTCGTCCGCCCCGTCTATGGTGACCCGGGGACGGGTCTCGGCGAGCGTGGCGAGCGGGATACCGAGTGCCCTCGCAGCCTCTGCGGTGCGCTCGGAGGTCGGGACGCACACGACGTCCTCCAGGACCCCCTCGCGCAACAGCTCGCCCACCCTCCTTATGGCCCAGGATGCGGTGCTTCCGGTCCCGAGCCCGACGGCCATCCCGCTTCTAACGAACTCCTCGACCGCCCGGTAGCCGGCACGCCGCTTGAGATCGGCCTCCCCGGAAGGGGAGGAGCGAGGCCCGTGCAACTCCGTCCCCCCGCCGCGGCGCTAGCCCACGACCTCGACTTTCGAGGCCTGCATCTTTCCCCTGCGACCCTCCACCACCTCGAACTCGACGAGGGCGCCCTCTTCGAGCGTCTTGAAGCCCTCGCCCACTATCTCGGAGTAGTGGACGAAGAGATCCTCCCCACCATCCTCGTTCTCGATGAAGCCGTATCCCTTCTCATCCGAGAACCACTTCACTCTGCCGCGCGCCACGATACCTCCACGAAACTCACACCAGCTCCCGGATGAGGCCGCAAGGAGAACGGCCGCGCCCGGAGCAACCTCACGACACTCCGCCAAGGGAGGCGGCAAAGCAAGACTCTACCACCAAGCGGACCTGCCGGCAAAGTCTCCTACGGGGAGGCATGCCCGGGTTGCACCCCGAGCCTCACGGTCACCTCCCTCGGTGCCTTGCCCGGCGTCACTACTTCGAGACGCAGCCGATCACCCGGCTTCCCGGCGTTAACCGCCGAGATCACGCCGTCGGGGCCCGAGACGCGCCGTCCGTCGACGCTGGTGATGACGTCGCCGAGCGGGACCGGGATCCCGCCCACGTTCACCTTCTTCTTCCCGGCCCCTCTTATCCCGGCCCTTTGCGCCGGCCCATCCTTCGTCACGCCCGCGACTATGGCACCGTGGTCCGGCAACCCGTACCTTTCGGAGAGCCTCTGGGCAGACATGCCCGTATAGGCCGAGATCTCGCCGATCCCGAGCCCGTACATCTTCACGCCCAGGTAGCCGTGCCGGACCTGACCCTTCGTCACGAGCTGCTCCACGACGCTCTTGACGGTGTCGATCGGGATGGCGAACCCGATCCCCTCATAGCTGCCGGTCTCGGTCGCTATCTGGGCGTTCACCCCGATCACGTTGCCGCTCGCGTCGATGAGCGGCCCGCCGGAGTTCCCCGGGTTTATCGGGGCGTCGGTCTGCAGGGCCCCGCTTATGGTGTAGTTGTTGGGAGCCCGGATCGAACGGTCCAGCCCGCTTATTATCCCGCTGGTGACGCTGATCCCGACGTTGAGCGGGTTGCCGATCGCCACTACCGGGTCCCCTACCTTCACCGCGCTCGAATCACCGAGCGTGAGCGGCTTGAGCACGCTCTTCGGGGCGTCCACCTTGAGGAGCGCTATGTCCGTGGAAGGGTCGGAGCCCACGACCTCCGCGCTGCGGCGCATCCCGCTCGCGAACTCGACCGAGATATCCTTCGCCCCTTCGACGACGTGCTGGTTGGTGATTATGTGGCCGTTTTTGTCCAGCACGAAGCCCGATCCCCCGGCGGTGCCGGACCCGGAGACCACGTCTATGCTCACTACCCCCGGTCCGTCGCGGTGGTAGACCATGGCTGCGATGGAAGAGGCCGACCCTCTTCCGGAGCTCACGACGCTCACCCGTGGAGCGGGGGCCTGGTTTATGGTCACGTCGCCGGTCCGTCCACCCGGACCGACCTGCAGCACGACGAGCGCGGCGACGACCCCACCCAAGACGGCGGAGACGATCGCGATGAGGGCGGTCCTCAGGTCAGCTCACCTTCCCGTGGGGTCTAGATTACCTGCCTGCCCATCGCCGAGGCGAAGGGGGAGAGCGTCTCCCTGAGCGTCATAAGATCCTCGACGGGAAGGGCCTGCTCCCCGTCGCACAGCGCCTCCCTGGGCTCGTGGTGCGACTCGACCAGAAGACCATCGGCCTCCGCGGCCACGGCCGCCTTGCTCAGGGGCACGACCAGATCCCTCCTCCCGGCTGCGTGCGAGGGGTCCACGATGACCGGGAGCTCGGAGAGCCGCTTGGCCACTATCACGGCGGACAGATCGAGCGTGAAGCGGGTCGAGGGTTCGAACGTCCTTATCCCCCTCTCGCAGAGGACCACGTTGTCCCCGCCGGAGGAGGTTATGTACTCGGCCGCAAGGATCCACTCCTCGACGGTCGCGGCGAACCCCCTCTTCAGGATCACCCCGTGCTCTTTCGAGCCCTTTATCGCAGAGCCGACCCGCTTCAAAAGCGAGAAGTTGTGCATGTTGCGGGTGCCTATCTGCAGGATCTGGGCGTGCTCCATCACCACGTCTATGTCGGCGGGGTCCATGATCTCGGTCACCACCTTGAGCCCGAGATCCCCCGCCACCTCGGACATTATCCTCAGCCCCTCCACGCCGAGGCCCTGGAAGGAGTAGGGGGACGTGCGGGGCTTGAAGGCCCCGCCCCTCACGTAGGAGAAACCCGCCTCTTTGACGGCCCTCGCCGAAGCCTCGAACTGCTCGTAGCTCTCCACCGTGCAGGGGCCCGCGACCACCCTGAAGCTCTGCGGTCTTATCATCCCGTTGTTCGTCCGGGCCTGCACCCCGGTGCTCTCTCTTACCTCCATCCGCTACTCCCCGCGCCTCTGAAGCTCGATGTCCCTGATCCTGTGCATGATCAGCTCGAAGATGTCGCGCATGGAGGAGTCGTAGATGGGCCCCTCGTTTATCTCGACGACCCTCCGCAGGATCTCCTCCTCGCGCCTGGGATCGAAGAGCGGTATTCCTGCCTCCAGCTTGTGCTCGGCCAGCTCCTGCACGAGCCGGGCCCTCTCGTTGAGAAGATGGACGAGCTCCTCGTCCACCTCGTCGATCCTCTCCCGGAGAGAGCTTATCCTCTCGTTCGCATCCAAGATTCTCTCCATGAGTCTGCGATTGTAGCCGCCTGCGACCCTCCGGACAAGGAGAGGCCGTTGCAAGCCTTCCCCCGAGAGACTAGTCTGTTATACCTGGATACGTCAAGCAACCTTTCGAGAACAAGGAGCCCCGCAAGTTGAAGTTCAGAAGAGAGCTCGACCTCCTCAAGCCCTACAACCCGCCGTGGATCTCGCACGAGGCAAAAGCCGAACGCGGCGAGGGCGATTACGTGAAGCTCACCGCCAACGAGCTCTCTTTCGGACCGCTCCCGGAGGCGGAGGCCGCCATCAGCGAGGCTCTGCCCCGCCTCAACCGCTACCCGGACCGCCACGCCGCCGCCCTGCGCGAGGCCATCTCCGGGGCCAACGCCGGCATACGCCCGGAGAACGTGGTGGTGGGCAACGGATCGAGCGAGGTGCTCCTGAACCTGCTGCAGCTCGTCGAGCGGCCGGGGGAGGTGGTCTTCCCGTGGCCCTCTTTCAGCCTCTACGCGACGATAGCCCGCATCGTCGGGCTCGAGGCGCGCAGGGTGCCGCTGCGGGCGGACCACGCCGTGGACCCTGACGCCCTGCTCGCCGCGCTGACCCCGAAGACCCGGGCCGTGATCCTCTGTAACCCGAACAACCCGACCGGTACACACCTGAAGCTGGAAGAGGTGCGGGCCATCGCGGACGGGCTGCCGGAAGACGTCCTGCTGATCCTGGACGAGGCCTACTACGAGTTCGTCGACGACCCGTCGTACCCGGGTTCGCACGAGCTGGCACTCTCCACGCAGAGCGTGGTCTGCGTGCGCACCTTCTCGAAGGTGCACGGCCTCGCGGCCCTCAGGGTGGGTTACGGTCTGGCCCCCCGGGAGATCGCAGACTACGCCGAGCGGGTCCGTTTCCCCTTCAGCGTGAACCTGGCCGCCCAGGTCGCCGCGGCGGCTTCGATGCGCGCCCCCGAACGCATCGCCAAGCGTGCTTCGTTCGTGATCGAGGAGCGCACACGGCTGCAGCGGGCGCTAGGCGAGGCCGGCGTGGAGTACGTCCCCTCGCAGGCCAACTTCGTGCTGGCGAAGATAGAGCCGGCGGTCTTCCGCAAGGCCGGGGTTTTGGTGCGGGAGGGCGAGGCGCTCGGGTATCCGGGCTGGAGCCGCATCACCATAGGGAACTCGACGGAGAACGACCGCGTGATCTCCGCATTCTCGGGGAGGTAGGGTGCGCCGCACGCTCGCCGTGGTCGGGGTCGGCCTGATCGGAGGCTCCATCGGTCTCGCCGCCCGCAGCAGGGGGGACTGGGAGGTGATCGGGGTGGACCGACCCGGCGTGCTGGAGAAGGCCGCCGCCCTCGGTGCGATAGACCGCCCCTCGACGCTCAAGGAGGCGCGCGGAGCAGACCTCGTCGTCCTCGCCGCCCCCATCTCTCAGATAGTCACCCTCCTGAAAGACCTCTCGCCCACCAGGGCCCTCATGACCGACGTGGCGAGCACCAAGGCCGGCATAGTGCGGGAGGCGGAGAGGTTGGGGCTGCGCTTCGTCGGCGGACACCCGATGAACGGCAGCCAGCTCTCCGGCGTCGACAACGCCCGGGCCGACCTCTTCGAGGGTGCCCGTTACTTCCTCACGCCGACCGAACGGACCGACCCGGACGACTACCGGGAGGTCTCGGGTTTCGTCAGGAGCCTCGGCGCGACGCCCACCGCGGTGGAGGCAGACAAGCACGACCTGCTGATGGCGGCGCTCTCGCACCTGCCGCACCTGATGGCGGTCGCGCTGCTCAGGGTAGCCTCGGACATCTCCCCGGAGGCGCTCTCGTTCGCCGGGCCCTCCTTCCGGGATCTCACCCGCGTGGGGTCTTCGAACCCCTCTCTCTGGGCGGACATCCTGGCCGAGAACGCCCCGGCCCTGGGGGAGGTCCTGGGCCGCTTCGCCGGGGCGATGGCCCAGATAGGCAGCGAGATCTCGAACCGAGAGATCATCGAACGCCGCTTCCGCGAGGCGCGGGAGGCCTACGAAGCGCTCGGTGGCATCCTGATCGAGAAGGGCGGGAAGAACGTCGAGATCTCCGTCCCGGTGGAGAACCGTCCAGGGGTCTTCGCCGAGGTCACGACGCTGCTCGGCAGGAACAACATAAACATCCTCGATCTCTACCTGCGTCACTCGAACACGTCACGCGCCGCGCTCGTCCTCACGCTGGACTCCAAGGCCGCTCCGCTGGCGCGCCGGCTGCTCGAGGAGGCCGGGTTCACCGTCGAGACGGAGGACTAGAGGCAAACGGCCTCGGCCTTCTACCTCCCGAGCAGGTGCCTCAGCGCCCCCTCGAGCTCCGGGTAACGGAAGCGGTAGCCGCTCTCCTTGAGCTTCGCGGGCTCCATTCGGGCGCTCGCGAGCAGCATCTCGTCGGCCATCTCCCCGAGCACGGCACGGGCCGCGAACGCCGGGAGCGGGAAGAGCGCCGGACGCCCCAGCACCCGCGACAGAACCCGCGTGTACTCGGCGTTGGTCACAGCTTCGGGGGCGGCGACGTTGACCGGCCCTTCGATGGAATCGGTCTTCAGAGAGTGAACGATCGCCCCCACCACGTCCTCGACGGCCACCCAGCTCCAGTACTGCCTCCCCGAGCCTATCCTGCCGCCCAGCCCGAGCCTGAAGATGGGCAGGGTGGCCCCGAGTGCCCCGCCCTTCGCGGAGAGCACGATCCCGAGCCGGGGATGTACGACCCGGATCCCGGCCTCCCGCGCCGGGTCGGCGGCGGCCTCCCATTCCCGGCAGACCCCGGCGAGAAAACCCTCGCCGGGGGCACTCTCTTCGGTGAGAAGCTCGTTCCCCCGATCCCCGTAGTAGCCGCTCGCCGAGATCGAGACCATCACCCGAGGCCTACTACGCAACCCGGCAACACCCTCGGCCAGCAGGCGCGTCCCGCGCACCCGGCTCTCCCGGATGCGGCGCTTCTTGGCCTGCGTCCAGTAGCCCATGATGCTCTCCCCGGCGAGGTGCACGACCGCCTCCACCCCCTCGAGCCGCGAGACGTCGATCCTGCCCGCATCGGGGTCCCAGCGGATCGTATCCTCCGAAGAAGGCCGCGACCGGCTCAGGCGTACCACCACATGCCCCATCTCCTCCAGCTCCGACACCAGAGCAGACCCCACGAGCCCTGTAGAGCCGCTGATCAGAACCTTCACCCTCGCCTCCCACCTCGCAGTGCTCGACGACGACAATGGTACCGTACCAGATCTCCTCGGGAGCACCCCGCGGAGAGTCCCCGAACGATCAACCAACGACCAGCTAAAAGCTTAAAGAAATGCTAGTATTTGGCGTCCGCGGTGAGCGGGCGGGAGTGGGAGAAGGGATTTCGCGGGCAGGGGAGGAACGCATGACCGCCAGCGCGCAGGAAAGAGGAGAAGCGGGGGAGCGCCGCCTGAGGCGTGACGTGAGCCTCATAGGGCTCGTATTCTTCTCTTTGGGTTCCATCATCGGCTCCGGGTGGCTCTTCGGGGCGCTTACCGCCTCGCAGATCGCCGGGCCTGCGGCCTTGATCGCCTGGATCATAGGAGCCGTGGTAATGCTCATCCTGGCCTTCGTCCACGCCGAGATCGGCAGCATGTACCCGGTCGCCGGGGGATCGGCGCGCTACCCGCACTTCACCTTCGGCAGCATGGTCGGCTTCGCCTCCGGCTGGATCACCTGGGTCGGCGCCGTGACCGTAGCCCCGATAGAGGTCGAGGCGGCTATACAGTACGCCTCCAACTACCTCTCCGGGCTGACGAGCACGGCCTCCGGGGTGACGGTACTCACCGACGAAGGCATCGCGGTGGCGGGTGTCTTGATGCTCGTCTTCACGATCCTCAACATCATGGGCGTCAGCTGGCTCGCGAAGTCCAACAACCTGATCATGGCGTGGAAGGTAGCCGTTCCCTTCCTCGCTGTGATCGTGCTCATCGTGCTCTCGTTCAACGCCTCGAACTTCACCGCCTCGGGCGGGTTCATGCCCTTCGGATTCCAGAGCGTGCTCTCCGCGGTCTCCACCGGCGGCATCATCTTCGCCTACCAGGGCTTCGAGCAGGCCATCCAGCTCGGCGGTGAGGGGAGCAACCCGCAGCGCAACATCCCGATAGCCATAATCGGTTCGATGATAATCGGGGTCGTCCTCTACATCCTGCTGCAGGTGGCGTTCATCGGTGCTCTCACACCGCACGAGCTCTCCCACGGGTGGGCCAAGCTCTCCTTCGAGGGGCTCGCCGGTCCCTTCGCCGGCATAGCAACCGCCGTGGGCGCCGGATGGCTCGCCGTCCTGCTCTACATAGACGCGGTCATCTCCCCCGGAGGTACCGGACTCATCTACACCGGCTCCAGCTCCCGCCTCTCTTTCTCCCTCGCCCGCAACGGATATATTCCGGAGGTCTTCGGGCAGCTGAGCACGAGGGGGGTCCCGGTGGTGAGCATCATCTTCAGCTTCATCATCGGGATGTTCATGTTCCTGCCCTTCCCCGGCTGGCAGGAGCTGGTCGGGTTCATAACCTCGGCCACGGTGATGGGGTACGCCACGGCGCCGCTGGCGTTCGGGGCGCTCAGGAGGCGCCAGCCGGAGCACCCCCGTCCGTTCCGGCTCCCGGCCGGAGGCGTGCTCGCACCGGTAGCGTTCATCATCGCGAACCTGGTCATCTACTGGACCGGCTGGGACGTGGACTGGAAGCTGTTCGTGGCCATCCTCTTCGGGTTCGCCCTGCTCGGCATGGCGCGCCTCACGAACCAGGAGCGGGCTCCGCTCGACTGGAAGGGATCCTTGTGGCTGTGGCCCTACCTCGCCGGGATGGCGGTGATCTCCTACCTCGGAACCTTCGGGGGAGGAGCGGATATCCTGCCGTTCGGGTGGGACATCCTGGTGGTCGCCGTCTTCAGCCTCGCGATCTACGCGCTCGCGATGGGGGTGAGCCTCACGCCGGAGGAGATCCGTCACCACATAGACGTCGCCCGGGAAGAGCTCGAAGAAGAGGAGCGGGAGCTGGCCGTATAGGGGAGCCGGTGAGGCCCCAAGCCGTTCAATCCTCGCGCGAGGAATCCGAGAGGCCGTCCCTGCCGCCCGAAGCCATCTTCGCGCCCGCCGCGAGCGAGCCCACCGCCCCGGCGAGGTCCTGAAGCTCGGAGGGGACGACGAAGAGCTTGTTGGCCTCTCCCTCGGCTATCTTCGGGAGGGTCATCAGGTAGAGGTAGCGCAGGGCCTCGGCGGAAAGGTCCGAGGTGTGCAGCCGTTCGAAGAGGGCACCCGCCATCTCTATCTGGGCCCGCTGGAGCTTGCGGTACGCCTCAGCCTCGCCTTCCGCCCGCAGGACCGCAGCCTCCCTCTCACCCTGCGCTTTGAGGATCGCCGACTCCTTCTCGCCCTCGGCCTTGAGGATCGCGGCCCGCTTGTCCCCTTCGGCGGTGAGGATGGCGGCGCGGCGGTTGCGCTCCGCCTGCATCTGCTTCTCCATCGCCTGCTGGATGTCGTGCGGCGGGATGATCTCCTTGATCTCCACCCGCGTTATCCTCACGCCCCACTTCTCGGTCACCTCGTCGAGGACGGCACGCAGCTTGGCGTTTATCTCGTCGCGCGAGACCAGAGTCTCGTCCAGCGTGAGGTTGCCGATCACGTTGCGCAAATTTGTCTGCGTGATCTGCTCCATCGCCACCGTCAGGTTCGCGACCTCGTACTCGGCGGCGCGGGGGTCGATGATCTGGTAGTAGACCACCGCCGAGATCTGGATACCGACGTTGTCGTTGGTTATGACCGCCTGCGGCTGGAATGAGACGACCTGCTCCCTCAGGTCAGTCTTGGGCAACATCTTGTCCACCAGGGGTATGATGAACGTCAGCCCGCTCTCGGCGGTTCGGTGGTAGCGCCCGAGCCGCTGCACGATCCCCACCCTGCTCTGCGGAATCACCCGCACGCTGCGTGCCACGAACGCGAGCACGATGACCGCGACGACTATTACCACTATCAGACCGGCAGACATATCACGCCTCTCCTTCCCCGTTCTCCTCCAGGGGCTCCACGAAGGCCGTGAGCCCGTCGCTGTCGAGCACCCGAACCCGCGTCCCCTCCTCTATCCTCATACCTGGATGGAGCGCGCGGGCCGTCCAGAACTCCCCCCTGCCGATCCGGACCATGCCGCTGGAGCCCGGTTCGATCTCCTCCGTTACGACGGCGCTGCGCCCCACTATCCCTTTGTGCCTCTCGTACCGCTCACCACCCCCGAGCGAGAGCCGGTTCACGAGCGCCGGGCGCAGCAGGGCCATGCTGATGAGTGAGGCGGCGACGAATCCAGCGAGCTGAGAGATCACCCCGGTCCCCGCAAAGGAGATGAGCAGGGCGACCGCAGCCCCGAAGGAGAAGAAGATCAGGAAGAAAGAGAGCGTCACCATCTCCCCGATGAACGCCAGAGCCAGCACCACGGCCCAGATGATCGTATCGAGCTCGCTCATAGTCTCCTTTCTCACATGATTCTATACCACCCCCGCGGATAGATAGTCCCCTGGATCACATCTGGGAGAGCTTCGCGTGGGAACGCTCAGCGAGACGTCTTCGGTGCCCGCAGCACGAGCACGGCGATGTCGTCGCGTGGGGCTCCGGCGGCATGGCCGAGCACGGCCGCCCTGACGACCCGCGCGATCTCGGGCGCCTCGAGACCGGCGCAGGAGCCGAGCAGCGAACGCAGCCTCTCTTCGCCGAAAAACGCACCCTCCGGAGAGCGGGCTTCGGTCACCCCGTCGGTGTAGAGCACGATGGCATCGCCGGGTTCGAGCCGGGCCGGAACCTCGACGAGTTCGGGGTCGTCGAAGACCCCCAGCGCCCTCCCCGGGCGCCCGATCTTCTCCACCTCCCCCCCGGCACGCACGATGAGCGGGGATGGGTGGCCGGCGCGGGTCACCGAGAGGTCGAGCCCGCTCGCGGCGGGGAGGGATATCCTGATGCAGGCCGAGGTACAGAACTGCCGGCCGGAGAGCTGGCGGAGCATCGCCTCGTTGAGGTCCGAGAGTATCTTAGCCGGAGAGTCCTCGAGCAGGGCGATGGCGCGCACCGTGTAGCGGGCGAGGGCGTTGGTCGCCGCCGCCACGGCCCCATGCCCGCACACGTCCCCGATGAGCGAGATCCAGCAATCCCTCCCGCCGCACTCGATCAGGTCGTAGAAATCCCCGCCGACCTCGTTGCCCTCCCCCGCAGGGAGATACTCCGCCCCGACCTCGATACCCGGCGGCTCGGGCAGGCGGGGCAGCAGGCTCTGCTGCAGGGTCTGGGCGATGTAGTTCTGCTCCCCGTAGAGCCTGGCGTTGTCCATCGCGAGCGCGCAGCGGTACGCGAGGTCCTCTGCGAGCGCGAGGTCTTCCTCGTCGTAGCGGAGGTCCTGGCGGGTCGCGGCGAGGGTCATGACCCCGAGCATCCTGCCCCGCGCCAGAAGCGGCACCCGGATGCAGGAGCGCGGTCGGAGCTCGTCCGGGAGCCCCTCGAGGTCACCCCCCAACCCCTCCCCGCCCCTGTAGAGACGCGGCAGATGGTCCCACACGTCCCGCGCGGTCTCCTCGAGACGTCTCCCGCCGCGCAGGGCGTGCAGCAGAGCCTCGAGCCTCTGGTCGGCGTGGGCCTCGGCGGCCTGCCGCACGACGCCGTTCTCCTCCACGTCTACCAGGCACCAGTCCGCGATCTCAGGCACCACGATACGCGTTATCGTGTGCAGGGTCTCGGAGTACTCGAGCGAAGAGGAGAGCATCGCCCCCGCCGAGGCGAGCAGCGAGAGCCGTTTGCGCGCCGAGACGGCTTCGGCCCTCGCGAGCTGTTCGCGGGCGAGCAGCAGGTCGCGCTCCTCCTCGGCCCGCTTGCGTTCGGTGATGTCGTTCTGGACCCCGATGAAGTTGGTCAGGCGCCCCTCCTCGTCGAAGACCGGCGAGATGTAGAGCTCGTTCCAGAACTGCTCACCGTCCTTGCGGTAGTTCCTGAGAACCACCCTGCACTCCCCGCCCTCGCGGACGGCCCTCCTCAGCTCCTCGAGCTGCGGCTGGTCACGGTCCCCGTTCTGCAGGAAGCGGCAGTTGCGCCCCCGTACCTCCTCGAAGGAATATCCCGTCGTGCGCTCGAAAGCCGGGTTGACGTAGATGATCGGGTTGTCCTTTTGCCGGGCATCGGTTATGACGATGCCGTTGGAGCTCGCGGCGACCGCACGGTCGAGCAACCGGCGCATCTCGTCGCCGGAAGACCTCCCCCCTCCCGGCCCGTCCTCTGCAAAAGTCGGCCTCATCGCCGACATTCTACAGTCCCGCATGTAAATCCGACCATACGGAGCCCCGGAGACGTTAAGAATGGGTCGCTTGCGGGTATTAAAGGGTTGTTGTGCAGGTGAAGCCGGATCAAAGGAGAGAGAATGGCTTACGAACTTCCTGATCTCCCTTACCCCTACGACGCTCTGGAGCCGCATATAGACGAAGCGACCATGCGCTTCCACCACGACAATCACCACAACACCTACGTCCAGAACCTCAACAGCGCCTTCGAGAAGCATCCCGAGGCCGACAAGGGCTCCATCGAGGAGGTTCTGGCGGACCTCGACAGCGTCCCGGAGGACATCCGGCGAGCCGTACGCAACAACGGCGGCCAGCACTCCAACCACTCGGTCTTCTGGCAGATCATGAGCCCCAACGGGGGCGGGGCCCCGGCCGGTGAACTGGGTCAGGCGATAGACTCGGCCTTCGGCTCCTTCGACGAGTTCAAGCAGCAGTTCGCCGCCGCGGCCGCACCGGGCGCGCTCTTCGGCTCGGGCTGGTGCTGGCTCGTCGCGAACCCGGACGGGTCGGTCGCGATAGAGACGACCCCGAACGGCGACTCCCCCTACATGCAGGGCAAAGTCCCGATCATCGGGCTCGACTGCTGGGAGCACGCCTACTACCTGAAGTACCAGTACCGCCGCGCGGCCTACGTGGACGCCTGGTGGAACGTGGTCAACTGGGACGAGGCGAACCGCCGCTACCAGGCCGCAAAGTAGTACGCCTCCTGAGCGAGGACACCTGGTGAGACTTCTCACGGAGCCCCCGGCGTCTGACGCCGGGGGCTCCGTCTCCGGCGGGAACGCAGCATCGTGCGTCTCGTAGTCGTTGGCGGGGTCGCGGCGGGGACGAAGGCGGCATCCCGGGCCCGCAGGGTCGCCCCGGAGCTGGAGATAACGCTCTACCAGGAGGAGCCGGAGGTCTCGATCAGCGAGTGCGGGCTGCCCTACTTCCTCTCGGGCACCGTCTCAGGGCGCGAAAGGCTCGTCGCCCGCACCCCGGAGGAGTTCGCCCGGATGGGCATCGAGGTCAGGACGCTCCACCGGGTGGAGCGCATCGACCCGGCCTCGAAAGGGCTCCTGGTGCGTGATCTGCGCTCGGGCGAGACCTTCGAGGACTCCTACGACCGGCTCATCGTCGCGACCGGGGCGAGGGCCGTGGTGCCCCCGGTGGAGGGCACGGAGCTCGAAGGGGTCTTCACGCTGCGCTTCCTGACCGACGCCGACCGCATCCTCCGCTACCTGGAGGATCGCTCCCCGAAGAGGGCCGTCGTGGTCGGCGGCGGCTACATCGGCCTCGAGGCATCGGAGAACCTAAGGAAGATCGGCCTCGAAGTCACGCTCGTCCAGGCGGGAGAGCACGTCGCCCCCACCCACGACCCGGAGTTCTCGGAGCTAGTCGAACGGGAGCTCGCTGAAAACGGGGTCGAGGTCCACACCGGCAGGGCGGCGGAGGGGTTCTACGGCGAAGCAGGTCGTCTGCGGGGCGTGAGGCTCGCCGGAAGATGCCTGGATGCCGACCTCGCGCTCGTCGGGGTGGGGATAGAGCCCGAGGTCACCCTGGCGCGGGAGGCGGGGGCGAAGATCGGCCGGACCGGCGCGATCCGGGTGGACCGCCACATGAAAACGAGCCTGCCCGACGTGTGGGCAGCCGGGGACTGCGTCGAGACGACGAACCTGGCGAGCGGTCTCCCGGTTTGGGCACCGTTCGGGGACACGGCGAACCAGATGGGTCGGGTCGTCGGGACGAACGCGGCGACGGGCCGGGACGAGCTGGAGTTCCCCGGCGTGCTCGCGACCGGCATCTTCAGGGTCTTCGAGCTACCGGTGGCGAAGACCGGCCTCTCCGAGCGCGAGGCTCAGCAGGCGGGCTTCGAGACGGTATGCGCCACGATAGGCTCCACGAGCCGCGCCGCCTACTATCCGGGCGCCGAAAAGGTCACGCTCAAACTCGTCGCCGACGGCGACGGCGGCA
Source organism: Rubrobacter sp. M3-4 (assembly GCF_059772285.1). Classification (NCBI taxonomy): domain Bacteria; kingdom Bacillati; phylum Actinomycetota; class Rubrobacteria; order Rubrobacterales; family Rubrobacteraceae; genus Rubrobacter; species Rubrobacter sp. M3-4. Next base: position 41,324 of record NZ_JCBAJP010000008.1, on the reverse strand, counting down.
CCCTCCTCGGGGCGCAGGCCGCCGGGGATGGTGCGGACAGGCTCGTCGACGTGTGCGCGACGGCGATCTGGGGGAGGCTGGGCGTGGCGGATCTCGTCAATCTGGACCTGGCCTACGCGCCACCCTTCGGCCCGGCGCTGAGCCCCGTGATCCAGGCCGCGAGCGTCCTCTCCGGCAGGATCTAACCGGACCGAACCCGGGTCCGTAATACGGACGTGATCTGATCCAGCTCTCCAACCTCCTCGGGGGAGAGCGACCAGCCCAAAGCCCCCGCGTTCTGCCGGGCCTGCTCGCCGTTCTTGGCCCCGGGGATCGCGAGCACGTCGCGTTGGGTCACGAGCCAGTTGAGCGCGACTTGAGAGGGCGTCTTGCCCCGCTTCTCGGCGATGCGCTCCAGGGCGGAGACGACGGGCTCTATCCGTGTGAGCCCGCGGGGGCTGAAGCGCCGGTCGAAGCGCCGCACGAGCCCGGAGGGCCGCACGCCGGGGCGGTATTTGCCGGTCAGGAGCCCCTGCGCGAGCGGGCTGTAGGCGATGAGCGTCACTCCCAGTTCCCGGCAGGCGTCGAGCACCCCGTTGTACTCCGGTGAGCGGTCGAGCAGGTTGTAGCGCACCTGGTTGGAGGCGAGCGGGACTCCATGATGCGCGAGCCGCTCGTACGCCCGGCGCATCTGCGAGGCACCGTAGTTCGAGACCCCGACGGCCCGCGCCTTCCCCTCCTTGACCGCCTCGGCCAGCGCGTCCATCAGGCTCTCCACCTTCAACAGCGGCGAGGGGAAGTGCACCTGGTAGAGGTCGACCGACTCGACCCCGAGCCGGCGCAGGCTCCCGTCGAGCGCCCGGAGCAGGGCTCTCGGGTCGAGCCGGTGGGGAAGCGGGGCGAACTTGGTCGCGATGACGGGTCGGCGCGGCAGTTCCCCGGACCTCAGGACCTCGCCGATGATCCGCTCGGAGGCCCCGTTGCCGTAGATCTCGGCGGTGTCCACCAGCTCGACCCCGCTCTCCAGGCTCGCCCGGAGCGCCGCCTCGGCGTCTTCCCTGCCGTAGCTACTGCCGTAGCCCCAGAGGTAGCGTGTGCCCCACGCCCACGCTCCGACCCCGAGCGGGGCGACCTCCATCTCGGAGCCGAGCTTCACCTTGCCATCCTGCTGCATGAGAACCCTCCGTCAGAGGAAACAGGCGAGAGAGGGTATAGCACACTCCTCAGCCCGGTATGCGCGCGACGGCCCGCTCGATCTCCTCCTCGGAGTACTCCAGATCGACGAGTTCCCCGGCGAGATAGCGCTCGTACGCTCCGAGGTCGAAGTGCCCGTGTCCGCAGAGGTTGAACGCGATCACCCGCTCCTCGCCCGCCTCTTTCGCCGCGAGCGCCTCGTCTATGGCAGCCTTTATCGCGTGGTTGACCTCCGGGGCGGGGAGTATCCCCTCGACCCGGGCGAAGGTCACCCCGGCCTCGAACGTCGGGTTCTGCGGGTAGGCACGGGCCTCGACGAGCCCCTCGTGCACCAGCGCGCTGAGTATGGGAGAGTCGCCGTGGTAGCGCAGCCCGCCGGCGTGGATCCCGGCGGGGACGAAGTCATGACCCAGGGTGTACATCTTGAGCATCGGGGTCATCCCCGCCTCATCCCCGAAGTCGTAGGTGAATTTGCCCTTGGTCAGCGTCGGGCAGGAGGAGGGCTCTACGGCGATGAAGCGGGTCTTCCTGCCGTTGACCAGGTTCTCGCGCAGGAACGGGAACGCGAACCCGCCGAAGTTCGAGCCGCCCCCCGCGCACCCGATCACGACGTCCGGCCACTCCCCGGCCATCTCCATCTGCTTCATGGCCTCCTGGCCGTTGACCGTCTGGTGCAGAAGCACGTGGTTCAGGACGCTCCCCAAAGAGTAGTTCGCGTCCTCGCTCGACGCCGCATCCTCGACGGCCTCGGAGATCGCGATCCCCAAAGACCCGGTCGTCTGCGGATCCTCCTGCAGGACCCGGCGTCCGGCCCCGGTCTTCTCGCTCGGGCTCGGGTACACCTCCGCCCCGTAGGTCTGCATCATGACGCGGCGGTAGGGTTTCTGCTCGTAGGAGACGCGCACCATGTAGACGGTGCACTCCATCCCCATCAGCCGGCAGGCGAAGGCCAGAGACGAGCCCCACTGCCCCGCCCCGGTCTCGGTGGTCAGGCGTTTTACGCCCGCCTCGCGGTTGTAATAGGCCTGTGGGACGGCGGTGTTCGGCTTGTGGCTGCCGGGCGCGCTCACCCCCTCGTACTTGTAGTAGATGTGCGCCGGGGTGTCCAGATACCGCTCGAGCCGTCGCGCCCGGAACATCGGCGTCGGGCGCCAGAGGCTGTAGATCTCACGCACCTCCTCCGGAATCGGGATGTATCTCTCGGTGGAGACCTCCTGGCGGATTATCTCCTCCGGGAAGATCGCCGCGAGCGCTTCCGGCCCCACCGGCTTCCGGGTCGCAGGGTCGAGCGGTGGCTCCAGCGCGAACGGCAGGTCCGCGACCAGGTTGTACCAGCTCTCCGGCAGCTCCCGCTCGTCGAGGAGAAACTTCGTCTGCTCCATCCCACCACCTCCGTCGTACGTCCGGTCCGGCTGAGCTTAGCCGTCTCGGGAGTCGGTTGTCAACAAAACCTGCGCGGTGCGCCCGAAGCCTCCGGAGAGCGTCTCCATGTGCCCCGATCTTCTCAACCAACAGCCAGAACCGCTATCCCCGCAACCATAAGCCCGGCGGCGAAAAGACGCCTCTCCACCCCTCCCTCGGCGAGCAGCCTGCCCCCCATGAGGGCGCCGAAGAGGATACCCACCTCCCGCACCGGCGCGATCCTGCTGACCGGCGTGAAGACCATCGCCGTGAGCACCAGGAGGTAGGCGAGCGGGGAGAGGACCGCCACGCCTACGGCCTCCGCCCGGTGCTCGCGCCAGGTGCGACCGACCTCCTGCCTCTCACGCAGGGCGAGCGGGGTGAGCAGGGCGCTCTCCACGAACAGGGACGCCCAGTAATAGAGCAGGGGGGCAAGCGCGAGGTCGCTCACGGCGTACTTGTCCCATAAAGTGTAGGCGGCGATGAGTATGCCGGTGAGAATTCCGTAGACGACGCCCGCACGCCCGCTCTTTCCACCTCTCCCTACACCCGGCTCACGCGCCAGCAGGAACACACCGGCCGTTATCGCGAAGACCCCGCCCACGCCGAGGGGCCCGAGGCGTTCTCCGAAGACGATCGTCGCGGCGAAGCTCGAGAGCAGGGGTCCCGTGCCGCGCGCGAGCGGGTAGACGACCGAGAGGTCCCCGGCCCCGTAGCCTCTCTGCAGGCAGAGGAAGTAGGCGGCGTGCAGGATGCCGGTTCCGATCATGAACAGGGCTCCGATCTTTTCCACGTCGCCCCCTGCTCCGCGCAGCACGAAGATGGCGGCTACCGGGGTGTAGATCAGGGTGGAAAGCACGCTGTAGAGCCAGACGAAGGGCACACCGTCCTCTCCGGAGTGCTTGGCCAGAAGGTTCCAGGTGGCGTGAATGAGCCCCGAGCAGACGACGAGAACCAGAGCGAGGGTGGTCATCTATCATCGTCCATGAGATGACGGTCGAGAAAGGCGGCTATCCTGGGGTAGGCGTCGAGGCGGTTTTTCAGCCTGGCGAGCCCGTGCCCCTCGTCCTCGTAGAGGAGGTACTCGACCACCCCGCCGTTCTCTTCGACCCTCGCCACTATCTGCTCGGCCTCCCCCACCGGCACCCGCGGGTCGTTCTTGCCGTGGATGACCATGAGCGGGACCCGGATGCGCTCGGCCTTGTATATGGGGCTTATGGATTCCAGGAACTCGCGGTCGCGCTCGAGGGATCCGTACTCCCGCTCCCTTAGCGCCCGGCGGTAGCTGCCGGTGTTCTCCAGGAAGGTGACGAGGTTGGCGATCCCGACGATGTCCACCCCGGCGTCCCAAAGCTCCGGGTACTCGGTGAGCGCGGCGAGGACCATGAACCCGCCGTAGGAGCCGCCCATGACGGCCATCTTCTCGTGCCCGTTCTCCCTGAGCCAGTAAGCCGCGTGCGCGAGGTCGGCGACGGAGTCCATCCGCCTCTCCACGTCGTCGAGCCGGGTGTAGGTCTTCCCATAGCCGGTCGAGCCGCGGACGTTGGGTGCGAAGACCGCGTACCCGCGGTGCACGAAGTACTGGGTCACGGGCGCGAAGGCGGGGCGCGCCTGCGACTCGGGGCCGCCGTGTACGTTCACGATCACCGGGGCACCATCCTCTTTCGGCTCGTAGAAGAAGGCCGGGATCTCACGCCCGTCGAAGGACGTATAGCGCACGAGCCGGGGTCTCACGAAGCTCTCACGCGGTATCCCGGCGAGGGATGAGCGTGTGACACGCCGCACCTCGCCGTCGGGAAGCTCGGCGACCCACACGTCGGGGGTGCGGTCCGGACCGGTGAGGGTGAGGGCGAGGTGGTCGGAGCCCGGCGAGAAGGCTATCCCCCCGAAGACACCGCCGGGAAGGACAGAGCCCACCACCTTTTTGCCCTCCCCGTCGAACAGCAAGAGCTCCGAGTAGCCCTCGACGTTGCGCACCGCGGCGACGTAGCGGCCATCCCTCGCAACCTCGACCTCCTCCACGTCCCACTCGTCCGGGGTGAGATACTCGAGGTCGAGCGTCTCGAGATCCAACCTCGCAAGCCTCAAAAACTCCGCCCCGAGGTCGGTGGCCAGATATATGGACCGACCGTCGGCCGAGAAGACGGGCGAGACGAACCGGGCCTCACCCTCGTGCGGGGTGAGAAGGCGCGCTTTACCGTCGCCGGGATCCAGCAGGTAGAGGTCGCCGTCGACGTTGGAGTGATGTCGCGAGACGAGGAGCACCCCACCGTCGGGCGAGAAGCCGGCGACGCCGTGGTACCCGGAGACCTCCCAGACCATCTCCGGCTCCCCGTCGAGGCGCTGCACGTAGACGTCGAAGTCGGTGCCGTTGCGCCGGGTCGCGGTGTAGGCGATGCAACTCCCGTCCGGAGAGAACCCCCCGAAGTTGTGGATCGCCTGCGGCATCCGCGTCAGATCCCTCTCCTCCCCACCCTCGAGCACGAAGAGCTGCATCCGCTCGTTCCCCCCGGCGTCCATCGCGAACACGATGCGCCCGTCCACCGGCGAGTACTCAGCCCGCACGACCCGTTCCTCGAAGAACGTCCGCTGCTCCGGCCAGCCGCCCTCCACCCCAACCTCCCAGAGCTGCGGCACCCCCGTGACGTCGGTCAGAAAAGAGAGCGAGCGACCGTCCGGGGACCAGGACGCTCCGTAGGAACTTCTTATCTTCAAATATCGGTGAAAAGGCCTCGCCACAGTTTCCTCCTCCCGTACGCCAGTAGCCGGACCCAAAGCATACATCCCAGCGAAAACCGCAGCAAAAACGCAACCTTCACGTCGAATGTCCCTCGAATGTCGTCTTCTTACTATGCATCTGTGGAATTTCCTGTTACGAGATGTTTGTGAACTATTTCACAAACATTCTTGCGTCGTGCTTGCGCAAGGGGGGCTTTCTGCTATTCTCTCGCACCGTTGTTGTTGTGAAGGCAAAGATCTGGAGGGGGCTTCCTTGAAGTCTTTACTCAAGATGCTGTTCGTTGCTGGTGTTCTGGCCCTATCGGTAGCGTTCGTCCAGAAGAACGCGCAGGCCGAGCCGTTGGTCTCCAGCTGGTATGGGCCGGGCTTTCAGGGTGCGCTGACGGCGAGCGGGGAGCCGTTCAACATGTACGACTACACGGCCGCCTCTCCGTACCTGCCGTTCGGCACCAAGCTTAGGGTCTGCTACGACGGGTGCGTGGTGGTCACGGTCAACGACCGGGGTCCGTACGTGGCGGGCAGGCAGCTCGACCTCTCCTACGGTGCGGCGCAGGCCATCGGCCTGACCTCCGTCGGCGTCGGCACGATAGACGCCACGATCGTCGGCGGCGGCTACTACAACCCCTACTACTACGGCTACGGTTACTACTAAGCCGCCAACGGAGAGGTCAGTAAGATCGGGGCCCTTTCGAAAGGGCCCCGATCTTCGTGTGCCGGTCCCGCTGACCGTGATCCTGTATTAGGATTAGCGTAGGGATGCAGATGGAAGAGCTCAGCAAGATGCCGCTCTTCGAGTCTCTCGGGCAGGAGGAGCTGGAGGAGTTCGCGGAGGTCTCGGAGAAAGCGGTCTACGGTGCAGGGGAGGTCCTGATCCAGGAGGGCAGGCCCCACGAGCACCTCTTCGTCATACTCTCGGGCGAGGTGGAGGTTCTCAAGCGGGTGCCGGGGAGCAGGCCCAGGGTGCTGGCGCGCATGGACGCCGGCAGGGAACGGGCCGTCGTCGGGGAGGTCGGGCTGCTGGCGGAGAGCGCGGCTACCGCAACCGTACGGGCCCGGACGAAGGTGGAGGCGCTAAAGATCCCGCGCGCAAGGTTCCGGCGGATGATCTCCGGCGGGAATCCAGCCGCCTACAAGCTCTCCTACGGGATCGCGCGCACGCTGGCCCGGCGTCTGGCCCGGCTCGACGAAGAGGTCGCGCGCACGGCACGCGACCTCGAAGGTGGAGGAGACGTGGACCTCGAGGCATTCCGAGACAGGTTGATGACCGAGTGGTCCGCGCGGGAGGGACGATGAGGGAGGCGCCGCACCCACTGGAAGAGCTGGATCTCTTCGGGGGTCTGGATCCTGCAGAGCTGGAGCAGATCCGCAGGATAGCCCGTCAAATCGAGTTTGGTCCGGGCGCCACGCTGATACGCGAAGGGGAGCCGTGCCGGGCACTCTACGTGCTCGCCTCCGGAACCGTCGAGGTACGCAAGAAGATTCTGCCGGGCAGCACCCGCCAGCTCGCCGTCCTCAAGGCCCCGACCGTGGTGGGTGAGGTGGGGCTCCTCGCCGGAGGAGCGCGGTCCACGGCTCTCGTGCGGGCGCGAACCAGGACACGAGGGTACGAGATCCCGCGCGAGGCCTTCGTCGGGCTCGTCGAGGAAGGCTCACTCGCCGCCCTCAAGGTAGTCTACGAGCTGGGGCGGCTCCTCGCCGAGCGCATGGCGAAGACCGACGATACCATCGCGCAGCTCGTGACCCGGCTGGAGGAGGGCGGAGACATCCAGGGACCGGAGATCTTCCGGGACACCCTCATCCAGGAATGGGAGACCTGAGCTACTCCTTTATAGATTCCAGCAGCAGATCCCCGGTCTCCCGGACGTGGCGGGCGAGGAGGGCGAGCGCGGCCTCCTCATCACCCCGTCGGCAGAGTTCGAGCAGCTCGTAGTGCTCCCGCTGGGGCTTCTCGTAGTCCGAAAGAGCCAGGTGCATCCTGATGTAGCGCTCGAAGGCCACGTGCTGCATCCGGATGATCTCCATGAGCCGCGGCCTTCCGGCCGGGGCAAAGAGCGTGGCGTGAAAGCGCCAGTTCAGCTCCCCCCAGCGTGAGATGAGATCTTCTTCCTCGTCTATCTGGCGCAGGATGTCCTCCGCGCGGGCGAACTCCTCCTCTCCCAGCCTGGGGAAGGCCTTCCCCAGCGCCACGGGCTCGAGCATCTCCCGGATCTCGGTTATCTCCTCGACCTCGAGCCGCGAGAGCCGGGAGACGACCGCGCCGCGGTGCGGGTAGAAGGAGACGAGCCCCTCGCCCTCCAGCTGCCTGAGCGCCTCGCGCACCGGGATCTTGCTGACCCCGAAGCGGCGGGCGATCTCCTCCTGCCGCAAAGGTGTACCACCCGCGAGCACGCCGCTGAGTATGGCGTCGCGCAGCCCGGCGGCGACCATGTCCTGCGCCGTGCGGTATCCCCTGCCCGCTCTCCCAGCGAGATCTTCCAGAGTGTGTCCTCTCCAGGCGCCCTCCCGGCGCCCTAGAACCTCTCCACGACGGTCTTGGGAAGCATGTGCTGCTGCAGGTAGTCCGGGCCGCCGGCCTTCGAGTCGGTTCCCGAGAGCCCGAAGCCGCCGAAGGGTTGCACGCCGACCAGGGCGCCGGTGATGTGCCGGTTGAAGTAGAGGTTGCCGACGTGGAACTCGTGCCGGGCCCTCTCCAGGTGCTCCCGGTCGTTCGAGTAGAGGCCTCCGGTGAGCCCGTAGGGGGAGTCGTTGGCTATCGCCAGGGCGTCCTCGAAGTCGCGGGCCTTTATGAACGCGAGGACGGGGCCGAAGATCTCCTCCTGCGCTATCCTCGCTTTGGGGTCCACGCCGGCGTAGACCGTCGGCGTCACGAAGTAGCCGTCCTTCGGATCGCCGGGGTCCTCACCCAGGACCCGCTCGCCCTCCTCCCGGCCGACCTCGATGTAGCCCGAGACCTTCTCGAACTGCGGCTCGCTGATCAGCGGCCCGACGAAGACCTCGGGTCCATCGGGAGCACCGACGCGGAGTGCCCGAGCCTTCTCGACGACCCTCCGCAGGACCTCGTCGTAGACGTCGGCGTGGACTATCGCGCGGCTCGCGGCCGAGCACTTCTGACCCGCGTACCCGTAGGCGCTCCTCACGATGTCCGAGGACGCGGCCTCGAGATCGGCGGAGTCGTCGATTATCATCGCGTCCTTGCCGCCCATCTCGGCGATCACGCGCTTTATCCACTTCTGCCCGTTGGGTTTCGCGGCGAGCTCGTTGATCCTGAGTCCCGTCCGCATCGAGCCGGTGAACGAGATGAAGCGGGTCCTGGGGTCGGAGACCAGGTAGTCGCCTATCTCGGAGCCGTACCCGGCGCAGAAGTTGAGCACCCCCTCGGGCAGCCCGGCTTCGAAGAAGATCTCTGCGACCTTCGCCCCGATCACGCTGGTGAACTCGGAAGGCTTCATGACGATGGTGTTGCCGGTGACGATGGCCGCCGAGGACATCCCGGTGAGGATCGCCGTCGGGAAGTTCCACGGGGCGATGATGACCCCCACCCCCATCGGCTGGTAGAAGTAGCGGCTCTCTTCACCCGCGACCGAGTGCACCTCCGCCCCCTCCTTCAGGCGCAGCATCTCGCGGGCGTAGTACTCGAGGAAGTCTATGGCCTCCGAGACCTGGGCGTCGGCCTCGGGCCACGGCTTCCCGCCCTCGTAGATCTCCCAGGCGATCATCTCCGCTTTCCTGCGGCGCATGATGGCGGCGGCGCGCAGCAGGATGCGCGCCCTGGCCTCCGGAGCGGTGCGGCTCCAGTCCGAGAAGGCCCGCGTCGCGGCATCGAGCGCCAGGCTGGCCTCCCGCTCGGTCGCCCGGGCCACGCGGCCCACGACCTGCTGCGGTCGCGCGGGGTCTACCGAGACGATCTCACCCTCGGTCTCTACCTCCTTGCCCCCGATGATCAGAGGATAGCTCCTGCCGAGCTCTCCTCCCACCTTCTCGAGCGCGGCGCGCACCCTCTTTACGTTCTCCTGGTCGTTCCAGTCGAGGTAAGGCTCGTTTCTGAAGGGCGGAAGTCCCATGTCTCTCCTCCTGTCTCAGTGTCCGGCGACCCTCTTCAATGCACCGCCCACACTCTGAAGTACGTCCAACGTGACGTACCCCGCTATCTTCGGGTTCTCCTTGAGGCGCCGGGTGGAGTACTCGTACCACTGCTCGCCGTAGGGCACGTAGACGCGCACCTTGTGACCGTCCCGGACGAGTATGCGCCTGAGCTCCTCGTCCACACCGAGGAGCATCTGGAACTCGTAGCGGTCCTTCGAAACCCCGAGCTGGTGGACGAGGCGCAGCGCGTGCCAGACCAGGTACTCGTCGTGGGTGGCCACCCCGACGTAGCAGCCGCCGCGCAGCAGCTCCTCGAGCAAAAACACGTAGTTCTGACGCACGGTGTCGTAGTCCTTGTAGGCGATCTCGCGCGGCTCGTCGTAGATGCCCTTGCACAGCCGGACCGAGACGCCGGCCTCAACCAGGCGCTGCACGTCGTCTATGCTGCGCCGCATGTACGCCTGGATTACGGCCCCGACGTTCTCGTGGCGCGAGCGGGCGTCGAGTACCATTCGTATGGTCTTCTCGGTGTAGGGCGAGTCCTCCATGTCCACCCGCACGAAGCGGCCCCGCTCTCCGGCGTACCCCACGAGCTCTTCCAAGTTCGCCCGGCAGAGCTCCTCGTCGAGCGCGAGCCCGAGGGCGGTGAGCTTGACCGAGATGCCGCTCTCGAGGCCGTTTCTCTCCAGGGTGTCGACCACGCGTTTGTACTCAGAGAGCGTGGCGGAGGCCCGGGCCTTGTCGGTCGTGCTCTCGCCGAGCACGTCTACCGTCGCCACGCACCCCTCGGAGTTGAGCGCCCTTATGACGCGCACGGCATCTTCCAGGCGGGTCCCGGCGATGTAGCGGCTCGAGACCTCGCGCACGATGGGACGCGGCATCACCGGAACCGCACCGGCCATCACCCTGTCGAAGAGCCCCACCTCACCTCCCCCGTTCTCTAGCGGTCCGCCGGCGCTCGCGATGGGCCGGCCTCCCGGTTTCTCTTACCGAAATACCACGTGAGCGCGTAGGCGACCAGCACGACTCCTATGCTGAGCAGGGTCAGCAGAAGCTGCGAGCGGGTGTCGGCGTTGATGCCCACGGCGACGATGACCACGACGAAGACGCCTATGGTGAGCCAGGTCAGGTAGGGGTAGAGCCACATCTTTATGGCGAGCCTCTCGGGATTCTCCCGCTCTATGCGCCGCCTGAGCCTGAGCTCGGAGATGGCGATGAGGAGGTAGACGAAGAGCGCGACCGCCCCGGAGGTGTTGAGCAGGAATGTGAAAACGGCGTTCGGAGCGTAGAAGGCCGCGATGACCGAGAGGTACCCGACCGCCGTGCTTATGAGTATCGACCACACCGGCACGCCGCGTCCGTTGACCCGCAGGAAAGCCTTCGGGGCGTCCCCACGCCGGGCGATGGCGTTGAGCATCCTCGAGCAGGTGTAGAGGCCGGAGTTCAGGCAGGAGAGTACCGCGACCAGCACGACGACGCTCATTATCGTGGCGGCGCCGGGGAAGTTGATCTGCTCGAGGGCCGCCACGAACGGCCCGCGGGTCTGTCCCCTGGGCTCGAGCGCCGGGTCGTTCCACGGCACTATGGTCACGATCAGGAAGATCGAGAGCACGTAGAAGAGCATGACCCGCCAGATGACCGAGTTGGTCGCCCGCGCCACGCTGCGCTCAGGCTCACGCGACTCTGCGGCGGCCAGCGTGACTATCTCGGCGCCGACGAACGAGAAGATCAGGGTAGTAACCCCGGCGAACATCACGAGCGCGCCGTGGGGAAGGAACCCCCCGTGGGCCGTGAGGTTGGAGAAATCCAGGCTCGCCCCGGGCCAGAGCCCCAGCACGTACAGCGCCCCGAGCGCGATGAACCCTATTATCGCGGCGACCTTGATCGAGGCGAACCAGAACTCGAACTCGCCGTAGGAACCGACCGAGAACAGGTTGGTGCCGGTCAAAAGCAACATCAGCACCAGCGAGATCAGCCACTGGTACTGCGAGGAGAGGTCGAAGAGCCCCTGAATGATCAAAGCACCCGCCTGCGCTTCCACCGCGAGCACGATGACCCAGAAGTACCAGTAGAGCCACCCGACCGCGAACCCGGCCCAATCTCCCAGAGAGATCCGGGCATACTCCGCGAACGAACCTATCTGCGGCGAGGCGACCGCCATCTCCCCGAGCATCCTCATCACCATCACGATGATCAGCCCAGCTATCGCATAGGAGATGAACGACGCCGGCCCCACCGTGCTTATGACCGCCCCGCTGCCCACGAAGAGCCCGGCCCCGATGACCCCACCCAAGGAGATCATCGTCATGTGCCGCATCCTGAGCTGCTTCCTCAGCTCAGGAGCCTTCTCCCTACCTCCTTCTACATCAGCGATTCTCGCCAAAGCCCCCTCCTCTCCAGGATGCGCCCCACTCCCTCACCGCAGAGCACACCCACTCGAAAGCTTCCTTCGGGAACGAAAGTATAAAGTATACTTTCGAGTCGAGTCCAGGGCCATGGCTACGGCCCCGGGTCTTCCGGGGACACTCCGGGAGGGGCCTGTCGGGGAGAAGGGAGGTTGATAATGGGATCTGCTGGAGCTCGCGGGGAGCGTGTACCGGCTCTGCGCGTATCTTCGAGGGTAGGTGGAGAGCGATGGGATGGAGCGTCCGGAGGGGAGCTTCGTTCGATCAACCCGGCGCATCTGGACGAGGTGGTCGCGGAGGTTTCGCTCGGGGACGCGGGCACGTTCGTGGCGGCCTGCCGGGCGGCGAGGGAGGCGCAGAGCGGGTGGGCTGAGGTGCCGGCTCCGGTGCGCTCGCGAGTGATTCGTCGGATCGGGGATCTGACGATGGCCAACAAGGAGGCGCTGGCACGTCTGGTGACGCGTGAGATCGGCAAGCCCTACGCCGAGGCGCTCGGAGAGGTACAGGAGATAATAGACACCTGCGACTTCTTCACCAGCGAGGGCAGACGGCTCTACGGGCAGACCGTTCCCTCGGAGATGCCGGACAAGCAGCTGTTCACCTTCCGGATGCCGGTGGGGGTCGCGGCGATCATCACCGCCGGCAACTTCCCGGTCGCCGTTCCCTCCTGGTACATCGTCCCGGCGCTTCTGTGCGGCAACGCGGTCGTCTGGAAGCCCGCCGAGTACTCCCCGGCGACCGCCGACGCCTTCTACGAGATCTTCACCCACGGCGGCCTGCCGGACGGGGTCTTCAACGTCGTGCAGGCCGAGGGGGCGGTCGCCTTCGAGGGTCTCGAGCGGGCGCTCGAGGAGGGGCTCGTCGACAAGATCGGCTTCACCGGCTCCACGGAGGTCGGCAGGAGGATCGGCGAGCTCGCCGGGCGTCACCTGCAGACCCCCTGCCTCGAGCTCGGCGGCAAGAACCCGCTCGTCGTCATGCCCGACGCCCGGCTCGACCTCGCCGTCGAGGGTGCGCTCTTCTCGGGTTTCGGTACCGCCGGGCAGCGGTGCACCTCGCTCGGGACCGCGATCGTCCACGAGTCGGTGCACGACGAGTTCTTGAGGCGCCTCTCGGGGGCCGTCGGGGAGGCCAGGATAGGGGATCCGATGCAGGACGTGCTCTACGGCCCGATGCTCAGCGAGCGCTTCTACGAGCGTTTCCTGGGCTGGCTGGAGCTCACGAGAGACCACCACAGCCTGCACGGCTCGACCGGGACCGGCAGGATCACGAAGGAAAACCCGCGCGAGAACTTCGTCGGAAACCCCGAGGACGGTCTCTACTGCCACCCGACCATAGTCGACGGCATCACTCCCGAGGACGAGCTCTACAGGACGGAGACCTTCGGCCCGATCGTCGGGGTCGCGAAGTTCTCGACCTTCGACGAGGCAGTGGAGCTCGCGAACGGCCACGGCTACGGGCTGTCGGCGTCCATCTACACCGAGAACGCCAGAGAGGCCCTGCGTTTCCGCGAGCGCATCTCGGCGGGGATGCTCAGCATCAACAACTCGACCAGCGGGGCCGAGGCGCACCTGCCCTTCGGCGGCAACGGCAAGAGCGGCAACGGCAGCCGCCTCTCCGGGATCTGGGTGCTCGACCAGTTCACCCGCTGGCAGTCGATGAACTGGGACTACTCCGGCAGGCTGCAGAAAGCACAGATGGATCTCATCGAGCTCCCCGCGGACGAGGATTTCCGCCTCGATCCTGAGGGGGATGGCGTTTGACCTCCCAAGACGTCATCGTCGTGGGTCTGGGGGCGATGGGAAGCGCCGTCGCCTTCCACCTGGCATCGCGCGGGCTGCGCGTGCTCGGCGTCGAGCAATACTCCCCGGCCCACGAGCGGGGCTCGAGCCACGGTCGCTCGCGCATCATCCGCCTCGCCTATTACGAATCCCCCGAGTACGTGCCGCTCTTGCTGCGGGCATGGGAGCTGTGGGAGGAGCTCGAGGAGAGGAGCGCGCGCAAGCTCCTCTCCCGGACCGGGGCCCTGATGGTCGGTTCTTCGGAGAGCGAACTCTTCCGCGGCAGCCTGCGCAGCGCCACCGAGCACGACCTGCCCCACGAAGTGCTCGACGAGGGGGAGATCCGACGGCGCTTCCCGGCTCTCGATCCCCCTCCCGACACGTTAGCTCTCTACGAGGAGCGGGCCGGCTTCATCGTGCCCGAGGAGGGGGTGAAGGCCCATCTGCAACTCGCCGGATCCCTCGGAGCCGAGCTCCGTTTCGAAGAACGCCTCCTCTCCTGGGAAGAGAGTGATGGCGGCGTGCTCGTCGAAACCAGCCGGGGTTCCTACGGTGCCTCCCATCTCGTGCTCGCCCCCGGACCCTGGGCTCCGCAGCTTCTCGGGGAGCTCGGGGGTTCGCTGTATGTCGAGCGGCAGGTGATGGTGTGGTTTTCGGCCTCCTGCGACGGGCTGCCGGTCATCATGTGGGAGGCCGATGACGGACGCATCTTCTACTGCATCCCGGAGGGTCCGGAGAGGATCAAGGCGGCGCTGCATCACGGAGGCAAAAGGACAACCCCGGAGACGCTGGACCGCCGGGTGCACGAAGAGGACGTGGAGGCGATAAAGGGATATCTGAGGAAGTACGCCCCCGCCCTCGCAGGAGCCCTCGTAGAGGGCTCCGTGTGCATGTACACCAACAGCCCGGACCTTCACTTCGTGGTGGGGCCCCACCCGCGCCATCCACGGATCATCCTCGCCTGCGGTTTCTCCGGGCACGGCTACAAGTTCAGCGGGCTCATCGGGGAGGTCACAGCCGACCTGGTGACCGCAGGCAGGACGGATCATCCCATAAAACTCTTCTCCCCCGCCCGGCTCCAGCTCCAAGCCTGAGGTCTTTTCACCCCCTCCTCACCGCCGCAGCGGTGTATATTGGTGGCGGAACGAAGGAGCGCGCATGCAGGAAGACAAGGTCACGTTGACGGGCAGGCTCGCAGGAGTAGGGGAAGTAGAAGTCGGACGGGAGAGCGAGGAGATGTGCCATCTGGCATCCTTCTTCAGCGGCCTGGCCAACCCCACCCGGCTCTCGATCCTGATCCTGCTGGCCTGCAGAGGAGAGATGAGCGTCGGACAGCTCGTGGAGATCCTGGGCGCCCCGCAGCCGCGGGTCTCGGACCACCTGCGCTGTCTGGGTCGCTGCGGGTACGTGCAGGTGCGGCGCGCCGGTCGCAACGCCTTCTACTCCGTCGCCGACGTGCGGGTGCTGGAGATGCTTCGGCTCGGGGAATCGCTGCTGCACGACGGCCGCCTCGCTACCTGATCGCACACGGCGGGGAAAGAAGGAGATAGGCCGGCCAGGCGGCAGGTAGGGGGAACCGGCCTATCCTCACCCTTCATACGCTCCACCCCCTCTCCGGGTTGCGCGCTCAGAGGGATTTCTCGTAGCTCTCCCTCGACTCGATGCGTTCCATCCAGGAAGCGACCCTCGGCCACTCCTCGAAGGAGAGCTCTCTCCCCTCCGCGAGCTCCCGCAGACGGACGAAGTTGCCCGCGTAGGCGACGTCCGCCAGCGAGAAGGATCCCGCCAGATATTCCCGTCCCTCGAGGCGCACCTCCAGCTCCGAGAGATGCTCCTTCAGCCTCCGCATTCCCTCCGAGATGCGCTCCTCCGGGAGACCCCTCCTCCGCCCGGAGGCGGCCACGAAGACCGCCGGGAAGAACTTCGTGTCGGCAAACGACATCCAGATCCTGGCGTGCGCCCTCGCCTTTGGATCACCGGGCATCAGCGAAGGCTCCGGGAAGACCTCGTCGAGGTACTGGTTTATCACGTTGGACTCGTAGAGCGACTCCCCGTCCACGACGACCACCGGGACTTTCCCCGTGGGGCTCGCCTCCAGAAACTCCCTGCTCTTGTTCGCGAGGTCCACTTCGCGCGTCTCGAAATCAACGCCCTTCTCGTGCAGGACCATCCTGGTCCGCCGGGCGTAGGGTCAGGCCTGGGTGTTGTACAGCCGGATCTCCAACCTCTGCACCTCCTTGAAAACACAGCCTCCGAAATATCCTCTGCATGCCACGGGACGCTCGTGCCCCCGCCCCCAAGTTTACCCACCCACACCGAGGAGAACGGGGAAGGGTTGACGAGAGTCCGCTTCTCATTTATGCTGCCCGCGCAAAAGTTCGTACGTTTCTGGGTGGGACAAGGGGGGTATGGGGGTGTTCCAGCAGATACTCAACCCTACGGGCAACCTGGGGGCCACGGTCGCACTGGCTCTGATCCCGCTGGTGGTGTTGCTGCTCCTTCTGGCCGTCTTCAGGATCACGGCCTGGCTCTCGGTGATCATCGCCTCGATAGTTACCTTCATCATCGCCGTGGTCGTCTGGCAAGCCCCAGTAGGCAACGCGCTGCAAGCCTACGTCTACGGCGCCGCGACCGGCGTGTGGGCGGTGGACTGGATCACGTTCTGGGGGGTCGTGATCTTCAACACCCTGGTGGTCACAGGCTCCTTCGAGAAGCTGCAGGGATGGCTCATCCAGCAGGCCACCGCCGACGTGCGGGTGCAGACGCTGCTTCTGGCATGGGCTTTCGGGGCCCTGCTCGAGGGCCTCGTGGGCTTCGGGTACCCCTGGGCCCTCGTCGCGCCCATCCTCATAACCCTCGGGATCCGCGACCTCGACGCCATACGCGTCGCCGCGATAGCAAACAACGCCCCGGTCTCCTTCGGGGCCCTCGGGGTGCCGATCATCGCGCTCTCGGCCGTGACCGGGCTGCCGCTTCTTGCGCTCTCCGCCTCGATCGGTAAGATCGTCGCGCTTTTGGCTCTGCTGCCGCCGTGGGTCCTGATCTACCTGGTCACCGGCAGGCGCGGGCTCAGGGACGGCTGGCCGCTCGCGATCGTGGGCTCGCTCGCGTACATCGCCGGGCAGTATCCCACCTCGCAGTACCTCGGCCCCTATCTGCCGGACATCATCGGCTCGATCGTCTGCTTCGCCGCCCTGCTCGGCCTGCTCAAGGTCTGGCGCCCCCGCACGGTGCTGGGATTCGGCGGGACGCCGGTAGAGGAGAACGCCGCCTACAGCGAAGCCTCGCGTGCTCCCCGGCTCTCCGGCAGAGACCTCGCCGCCACCTTCACTCCCTTCATAATCCTGCTCCTGGTAGTCGTGCTGTGGACCGGTCCCTGGTCACCGCTTCCGGGGGTGAGCCTCTTCTCCGTCGAGGTGCAGGCCAGATCCGCCATAACGCACGAGGCCGTCTCCTCCACGTTCAACTTCGCCCCGTTCATAGGCGGCACGGCGATACTCGTCTCCTGGATCATAATGCTCGCGGTGCTCAGGCCCAGCGCCGCCGACCTGAGGCAGGTCTTCTCGCGCACCTTCTCCCAGATGTGGGGAGCCTTGCTGGTGGGCGTCTTCATCTTCGGGCTCGCCTACGTGTTCATCTACTCCGGCATGGCGCCTTCTCTGGCCTACGGGTTCTCGCGCATCGGTCCGGCGTTCATAGTCCTCGCCCCGATACTCGGCTGGATCGGGGTCGCCCTCTCCGGCTCGAACACCTCCACCAACACCATGTTCGGGGCGGTTCAGGCCACTGCCGGGAAGCTCCTCGGCTTCCCGGTCCTGCTCGCTCCCTCACTCGGCTCGGTCGGCGCGGAGGTCGGCAAGCCCGTCGCCCCGCAGACCGCGAGCGTGGGCGTCTCCACCAGCCGCTTCGTCCGCAACGAGGGCGAGGTGATCCGGCACAACATGGGCTGGACCCTCATCCTCCTCGGGTACCTGATCGTGGTCGGACTCTTCTACTACTTCGTGCTGCCGGGCGTGATGAGGCTGTGAGGGGCTACTCTTCCCTCACGGCCTCATCCAGCTTCTCCAGCACTCCCTCGTAGACGCGCCTTATCCCGGCGGGGGCGAAGAGCCGCTCGAAAAAGCCGGCCACTCCCCGTCCTCCGTTCCATTCGACGACGACACGCACCCGGGTCTCGTCTTCCCCCTGCGGGAAAAGGCGCCACGTCGTCGTGAACGAGGAGTCCTCATCGCTCTCCTTCAGCGTGCTCCCCGGCTCCGGTTCCTCGACGCGCATCCTGAAGGGCCGCTCACGGCCGGCTCGCAGCCGGTAGCGCACCAGCGTCCCGGCTCCCTTCCCTCCCTCCTCGACAGCGTAATCCGCGAAAGCCTCGGTGAGTATCCGAGGGTGTTTCTCGCGAAAGTCCGAGATGAACTCGTAGACCTTCTGCTTCTCGGCCGACACCGTCCTCTCCGCCGTCGCCTTCACGTGTGCCACTGCGAAGCACCTCCTCCCGGAAAACTTCCTCCGTCATGCACGACTCAGAGAATCTTATACTCTGTTACCCGCAAAAGGGTCTCAGGAACCCCCGTTCCCTGGTAGAGTCTCTCGTGGTGGGAGACTACGAAGAGGTCTGGCGACGGTTCGCGGTGGCCGGGGAGCTCGAGTTCGGCGGGCACACGGACCCTTCCTGGCGCCACGGACACGCGACCTCCGCCTCCTTCATCGTCCGGGTGGACGCCCGGCGTATGCGCGAGCGACTCGATCCGATACGCAGGGCGCTCGGGAGATTCCCGTTCGTCTCGCTCCACCCGGACCATTTCATGCACATAACGCTGCTCATGCTCGGCTTCCCGGTCCAGACACCCCGCCGCAAAGGAGAGATCTCCCACGCCAGACTCCGTGAGCTGGAGACGCGGGCCCGCACGACGCTCTCTCGCGTCCGGCCTTTCCGGGTACGCCTCGCCAACCTCAACGCCTTCCCCTCCGCGGCCTTCATCGAGGCACACCCGGAAGGAGGGCTCGAACGCCTGCAGGAACTCCTGAGCGTGGGGTGCGGCATGAGACGCCCGGCGGGTCCACCGCACCTCACACTCGCGTACTTTCACGCCCCGGACGGAACCCGCGCCCCGGTGGAGCTGATCGAAGTTCTCGAACGCTTCAGAGAGTGGCCCGTCGGAGAGGTGTTGGTGGAGGAAGTGGAGCTCTCGCTCCTGGACCTGCGTGCCCCCTACCCGAAGCCAAGAGTCCTGGCGAGTATACCCCTGGGAGGACACACTCCATCCTTCACGCTCGCGGAGCCCTGACCCCTAGAGACGCTCCCCTCTGGAAGCCGCTATCGCCTCGGCGAGTTCCTCCGGACGCCGCGAGCCGACGAGTACCTCCCTCCCACCGGCGAGCCGGACCCGAACCCCACGGTCCCCGAAGACCGTGTAAGCCCACCCGCCGGGACGCCAGCGGATGCCCCATCCACCCCACCCGACCAGCGGACGGTATCCAACGGCCTGCCAGGAGACTATCTCCCGGGTTGGGATCCGGCGGCGCACGAAGGGCCAAAACTCGATCTCGAGCATCCCGGGGCCCACGCGCACATCGAGCCGCACGGTGGCGAGAAAAGATGCAGCAGCGGCGCACGATATACCCTCCGCGAGGGCTCGTCCCCTGCCGACGGCCCGCCACCGCAGAGCGCAGAAGGCAACCCCCGAGGCCAGCGCCCTCTGGAGGATCCGGTTCCGCCACAACCACTGCTCCTCGGCGAAGTAGACCGTGCTCACGCGGCGGCTCCGAAAGACCCCTAGCTCACGCTCACCAGCTCACCCTGTACCACGAGGCGGTGGGTGTAGGTTGGGAGCGTGCAGCTCTGCAGGCTCACCACGGTCTTCCCGGGGACCGGTTGCATGATGCTCAGGTTGTCCGGCGAGACGACGACCTTGCGGAAGACCCGGTAGGTGTAGCGGGTGCCGTTGGAGTCGGTGATGATGATCTCGTCCCCGTTGTGCAGCTTGTTCAGGTCGTAGAAGAGCAGGAAGCTCCCGGTTCCCGCGTACCCGAGCCTGTGACCGGCTATGTAGGTGTTCGAACCGGCCTGCCAGGGGTAGCCGGTGCTCGAGATGTGCAGCGCCCCGCGGTTGAGGTCCTCCTCGTCCGTCGTCGGGCCGTTGTAGACCGGGACGTCGTGCACCCGCGCCATCGCCGGCACCGTGAGGCGCATGTTCGTGTTGTCCGGCGCGCTGCGGGCCGCGTAGGCCGAGAGCGGGTTGCCGAACATCGAATAGCTTATTATCGTGAGCCCGGCCAGGATCATGACCAGAGAGAGCAGGCTCCCGAAGAGCACCCGCCCTCTTCTCCTTCTGCGGTAGGTTCTCATCTTCCCTCCTCCGGCCGAAGTCCTTCCGAAACGGACCGTGAGAAGGATACACCGGATGGATAACAACCCGGTTACAGAAAGATTCCCTGCAGGTTACATTTCCAGCTCCAATCAAGGTGTCAAGCTCCATCCGATACGATAGAATGCCCTCCATGAAACTGGGGGTCCCGAGGGAGAGGGCGACGGGAGAGAATCGGGTCGGGCTCGTACCGGAGACGGTCGCACGGCTTGTACGCCTGGGGTTCGAGGTTCTGGTCGAGACGGGGGCGGGCCGGGAGTACAACCCGGATTCCGCCTACGAGGAGGCTGGAGCGCGGGTGCTGCAAGCCCGGGAGGAGGTATACGGCGAATCCGACGCCGTGGTCAAGGTGCTCCGTCCCTCCCCGGAGGAGGCCGAGATGATGCACGATGGGCAGCTCCTCGTCTGTTTTCTCAACGGTCCGATGTACCCGGAGCTCGTCGCGCGGCTCGCGGCAAAGGGCGTGACGGTCTTCTCGCTCGAGGCCATCCCGCGCATCTCGCGGGCGCAGTCGATGGACGCCCTCTCCTCGATGAGTTCGATCGCGGGCTACAAGAGCGTGCTGCTCGGGGCGAACGCGCTCGGCAAATACCTGCCGATGATGACCACGGCAGCCGGGACCACGAGGGCCTCGAAGGTCCTGGTGCTCGGGGCCGGGGTCGCCGGGCTGCAGGCGATAGCCACAGCCGGCAGGCTCGGCGCCGAGGTCACGGGTTTCGACGTCCGCCCGGAGGTCAAGGAGCAGGTGGAATCCCTGGGAGCCCGCTTTCTGGAGCCCGAGAGAGAAGAACCGGAGGAGGAAGAGGAGCCCTACGAGGAGTACGAGCCGAAGGGGCTCGCCAGGATCATGGTCGCGCTGGGCTTCAACTCCTTCGCCGAGCCCCCGGAAGAACGGGAGAAGAACGGGCGAAAGACCTCCGCCGAGGCCGAATCGATGAAGAGGACCGGCGGCTACGCCACGCTCCAGCCCGAAGAGAAGCAGCGGCAGGACCGGGAGCTCATCCGCAGGGAGCTGCGCACGACGGACCTCGTCATAACGACAGCCCAGATACCGGGGAGGAGGGCTCCGATCCTCATAACGCGCGAGATGGCAGAGGAGATGGCGCCGGGATCTGTGATCGTCGACCTCGCCGCCGAGAGCGGGGGCAACTGCGAGCTCACCGAGGCCGGCAAGACCGTCGAGCACCGGCTG
Source organism: Rubrobacter sp. M3-4 (assembly GCF_059772285.1). Classification (NCBI taxonomy): domain Bacteria; kingdom Bacillati; phylum Actinomycetota; class Rubrobacteria; order Rubrobacterales; family Rubrobacteraceae; genus Rubrobacter; species Rubrobacter sp. M3-4. The sequence goes on along the minus strand of NZ_JCBAJP010000008.1, from coordinate 20,185 downwards.
GTCAAGATCATGGGTCCGGTCAACGTCCCCGGCATGATGCCCATCCACGCGAGCCAGCTCTACTCGCGCAACATGGAGAACGTGTTAAAACACCTCGCCCCGGAAGGTGAGCTCTCGCTCGATTTCGAGGACGAGATCACCGCCTCCGCTTGCATCGCGCACGCCGGCAAGATCCGCCACGAGCCCACCCGCGAGGCGCTGGAGAGGGGGCGGGGCTAGTGTCGAGCACGCTCCTTCTCTCCGAGTTCGCCGTCTTCGTCATCGCCGCCTTCCTGGGCTTCGAGCTGATCACCCGCGTCCCCAGCCTGCTGCACACCCCGCTCATGAGCGCGACGAACGCCATCCACGGGATCGTGCTCGTCGGGGCGATCCTCGCGCTCGCCGCCCCCGGCGACACCTTCACCCGGGTCATAGGCTTCATCGCGGTCGTCTTCGGCTCGATGAACGTGATGGGCGGCTACTGGGTCACCAACCGCATGCTCGAGATGTTCCGCGCCCGCCCGGCGCGAAGAAGGAGGCGCCCCCGGTGACGGCCGCCCCCGCCTTCCTCGCCTACCTGCTCGCCGCCGTCCTCTTCATCTTCGGCATCCGCCGGCTGCGCTCGGCCGAGACCGCCCGTTCGGGCAACTCGATCTCCGCCTTCGGGATGCTCATCGCGCTCGGCACCACGCTCTTCATCACCGGGACGCTGAGCCTTCCGGAGATCCTCGCCGGGATGGTCATCGGCGGGGCGATAGGCGCCGTAAGCGCCCAGAAGGTCAAGATGACCGCCATGCCGCAGATGGTCGCCGCGTTCAACGGGGTGGGAGGCGGCGCGGCCGCCCTGATCGCGCTCTCCGAGTTCTACCAGGCCGACGTGCTCGGCACCCGCCCGGAGACGCTCGTCGGCTCGATAACCGCGGTCCTGAGCATCCTGATCGGCTGCGTGAGCTTCGCCGGGAGCGTCATCGCATTCTCCAAGCTGCAGGACCTCTTCCTCACCGGCTCGGTCTCCTTCCCGCTGCAGCGCACCGTAAACGCCGCGGTCCTCCTCGTCGCGCTGCTGTGCGGAGCGAACGCTATCGCCGGCGGGGCGATACTCCCGTTCCTCTCCCCCTTCGCCTCGATCGCCGTCCTGTTCTTCCTCGCCCTCGGGCTCGGGGTGCTCCTGGTCGTCCCGATAGGCGGGGCGGACATGCCGATCGTGATCTCGCTCCTGAACGCCTTCACCGGGCTCGCGGCGGCGATGAGCGGTTTCGTCCTGAGCAACTACGTCCTCATCATAAGCGGGACGCTCGTCGGCTCCTCGGGCACCATCCTGACCCGACTGATGAGCAGCTCCCTGGGAAGACCGCTGGGCAAGATCCTCTTCGCCAGCGTCTCTGGGGCAGTGAAGAAGTCTGAAGGGGACGAGGAGCGCCCGGTCAACGCGGCGAGTCCCGAAGACGTGGCCGCGCTCCTGAACTACGAGGCGGAGAAGGTGATCATGGTCCCCGGCTACGGCCTCGCCGTAGCCCAGGCGCAGGGGGCGATGGCCGAGCTCGCCCGCCTGCTGGAGGAGCGCGGCAAGGAGGTGAAGTTCGCCATCCACCCGGTCGCCGGGAGGATGCCGGGCCACATGAACGTGCTCCTCGCCGAGGCCGACGTCCCCTACGACCGGCTCTACGACATGGAGGACATAAACGACGAGTTCGCCGAGACGGACGTCGTCATCGTCGTCGGAGCCAACGACGTCGTGAACCCCGCCGCGAGCGACCCGGAGGTGGAGAGCCCCATCTCCGGCATGCCCGTCCTCGACGTGAAGTCCGCCCGACACGTCGTCTTCATCAAGCGCTCCCTCTCCCCGGGCTTCGCCGGGGTGGACAACCCGCTCTTCTACGACACCGAGAAGACGATGATGCTCTTCGCCGACGCCAAACAGGGCCTGCAGGACGTCATCGCGGCCGTAAAGAGCGGCCAGTAGCGGCATTCAGACCCGCCGTTCCGGCGAGGTGATCCTACCTTCTGCCGCGTTTCAGCACGTAGCGCATCAGACCGTCCACGAGCATCGGGTAGTTGCCCGCCAGGTCGTAGTGAACGCCCTCTTCCCGGTCGACCCCCTCGGCGAGAAGCTCCTCGTCGCCCTTGCTCTCGAGCGCGGCGACGATCTCGTCGCGCTCCGCTCCCCGCTCCATTCGTTCCTCGACGAAGAGCAGCCAGTCCTCCAGGCGCTGCTCCAGCTCGTTCAGGTGCCGCTCGACGTCCTCGTAGCAGCCGAAGTGCGTCGGACGGAGGCTCGCGGGGGAGATCCGCCGGATCTTCTGGATGCTCTCCTTCCAGGCCTCGACGTCCACCTCCGGCGGCGGTGTCGGGGGACGCACGTACGAGCGTCCCGGCATCCGGATGCCGGCGACGTCCCCGGCGAAGAGCGTCCCGCTCTCCGGCTCGTGGTAGGCCAGGTGGTGGTAGGCGTGCCCCGGCGTGTCGTGCGCGACCAGCGCCCCGCCGCAGTCGAGCTCTATCTCCTCCCCCTCGCCCGGCAGCGCCTCGAGCCTCTCCTCCGGCACCGGACGCACCTCACCCCACAGCTCGTCCATCCTCTCGCCGTAGATGCGGGTCGCGCTCGCCAGAAGCTTCGTGGGGTCCGCGAGGTGCGGGTAGCCCACCCGGTGCACGTAGAATCTCGCCCGGGGCAGCATCTCCGCCAGATGACCGGAGGCCCCGGCGTGGTCGAGGTGGACGTGGGTGAGGAAGACCTGGGTCACCTCCTCCGGTGCGACGCCACGCTCCCTGAGCCCGCCCTCGAGCGCCTCAAGGCAGGTGGTGGGACCGGTCTCCACCAGCGCCGCCGCGCCCTCGCCGCGCAGAAGATACGAGGCTATGATGTGCTCGGTGCCGAGGAAGTTCAAATCGATGGTCTCTATTCTCATCTTCCCCCTCTGCAGGTCGCCACAGACCCGGATTATACAGGGGCTCTCTGGTAGACTCGCTGTGGCTTCTTTGGAGTAGAGGAGGACCTTCTGAGATGGACCTGAACCTCATGCGCGAGCTCTCCGTCAAGACCGACTCGAAGATCGTGCTGCTCGTCATGGACGGGCTCGGGGGGCTCCCGATGGAGCCCGGCGGCAAGACCGAGCTCGAGGCGGCGGACACCCCGAACCTCGACACCCTCGCCGCCGCTTCGGACCTCGGTCTCTCGCGCCCGGTCGCGGCCGGGGTGAGCCCGGGCAGCGGCCCGGGACACCTGGGCCTCTTCGGGTACGACCCGCTGCGCTACCGGGTCGGACGCGGCGTCCTGAGCGCTCTGGGCGTCGGCTTCGACCTCAAGGAGAGCGACCTCGCCGCCCGGCTCAACTTCGCGACCAAAGACTCCTCCGGCAAGATCTCCGACCGGCGAGCCGGGCGCATCCCCTCCGAGAAGGGCGAAGAGCTGGTGAAGAAGCTGAACGCGGGCGTCGAGATAGAGGGCGTCGAGACCTTCGTCCTGCACGAGAAGGAGTACCGGGCCGTGGTGATCTTCCGGGGCGAGGGTCTCTCGGACGCGCTCTCGGACTCCGACCCGCAGCGCACCGGCCTCGAGCCGCTCCCCGTAAAGCCGACCGACGGCTCGAAGGAGGCAGAAAGAAGCGCCCGGATCGCGGGCGCTTTCATCGAGCAGGCGAACGGGATCCTCGCGGACGACCACCCGGCGAACACCGTACTGATGCGCGGCTTCGGGATGCATCCGGCCCTCCCCTCCTTCGACGAAACCTACCGGCTCGACGCGGGCGCTATCGCGGTCTACCCGATGTACAGGGGGCTGGCCCGGCTCGCCGGGATGCAGCTCCTTAAGACCGGGAGCGAGATAGCCGACGAGTTCTCCGCGCTCGAGGAGAACTGGGAAAACCACGACTTCTTCTTCGTCCACGTCAAGCCGACCGATTCCGCCGGCGAGGACGGCGACCACGAGAGGAAGTCGCGCGTCATCGAGACGGTCGACGCCCAGATCCCACGCCTCCTCGACCTCGGACCCGACGTGCTCGCGGTGACCGGCGACCACGGCACCCCCGCCAAGCTCAAGAGCCACTCCTGGCACGGCGTCCCGTTCCTGCTCCACTCCCCCTACACCCTGCCCACCGCAGACTCCTTCGGCGAGCGGGCGTGCGCGGGCGGCTCGCTCGGCGTCTTCCCGGCCGAGGAGATAATGGGCCTGCTGATGGGACATGCCCTCAAGCTCCAGCGCTACGGGGCGTAAGCTCCCCGCGGAGCTGGCGGCGCTCGAGCGCGAGATCGTCTCCTGCCGCCGCTGCCCCAGGCTCGTAGCCTGGCGCGAGCAGGTGGCACACGAGAAGAAGGCCGCCCACCGGGGCGAGGAGTACTGGGGGCGTCCGGTCCCCGGCTTCGGGGACCCGCAGGCGCGGGTCGTGATCCTGGGCCTCGCCCCCGCCGCCCACGGCGCGAACCGTACCGGTCGCATCTTCACCGGCGACCGTTCGGGGGACTTCCTGTTCGCCGCGCTCCACCGGGCGTACCTGGCGAACCAGCCAACCTCCACCCACCGAAAAGACGGGCTCAGGTTGAAGGGGGTCTGGATCTCCGCCGCCGTCCGCTGCGCCCCACCGCAGAACAAACCCGCCCCCGCAGAGCGTGACGCGTGCCTGCCCTACCTCGAGCGCGAGCTGGAGCTCTTGCCCGAGGCCAGGGTCCTGCTATGCCTGGGAGCCTTCGCCTGGGACGCGGCGCTCAGGCTCTTCGCGGTGCGCCCGAAGCCCAAATTCGCCCACGGCGCCGAGCACAGGGTCGGGGACATCGTGCTACTCGGCTCCTACCACGTCTCCCAGCAGAACACCTTCACCGGCGTCCTCACCCCGGCGATGCTCGACGAGGTTCTGCGGCAAAGCAAGGAGCTCGCCGGGTTGGGATGATCGCCGCATTCCGGAGGAAAACGCGCCGCCATGCTCGGCTGCTAGAATTATCCGGGTGTTCGGAAAAGCGTGGCATAGCGTGGTCGGCGTCCGTGGGGTGGCCTTCGTCGCGGTCGTGGCGCTGCTCTTCCTCTCAGCCTGCTCCCAGCGCAGCACGGGAGAAGCCCCCGGGGCGCCCGGGGGAACCTCCACGATCTCCGCGAGCAGCGCGGCGCAGGTCACGATCCGGACTTCCTCCGCCCCCGCCGCCACGATGAGGGAGGGAGATACCGCGTCCGGAACCACCTCTGCACCACCTCGGAAGGTCACGCTGAGCGTGGAAGGGGACCGGGGGGTGAAGTTCTCCGGGCTTTGTGAGTCTGGGGGAAAGGAGACGGTCATAAGCGGGACCGTCCCCAAACTCTTCAGCTACAGGCTGCAAGGACAGGGGCTCTCCTGCAGGATACAGAAGCAGGGAGGCAAGGGCGCCCTGCGGGTGACGCTCCTCGTGGGCAACACGACCCGCTCCGTGCAGCAGACCAGCGTACGCAAGGGTACCATCCACGTCTCCTACTCCGGTGGAAGATGAATCCGGCTCGCGACGAGCCGCAGCCGCACACGAAGCTCGAAGAGGGAGGAGGATGAGCATGGACCGTGAGGAAGCCTGGAATCTCGTCCGCCGATGGACCGAGAGCGAATCGCTGCGCAAGCACATGCTCGCGGTGGAAGCCGCCATGCGCGCCTACGCCCGCAGGTTCGGCGAAGACGAGGAGAAGTGGGGCATAACCGGGCTTCTGCACGACCTGGACTACGAGAAGCACCCTACCCCGGAGGAACACCCCATGACGGGGGTACGCGAGCTGGAGCGGCTCGGCTACCCGCAGGACGTCATCGACGCGATAAAGGGGCACGCGACCTACCTGAACGTCCCGCGCGAGACGCTCATGGCGAAGACCCTGTACGCCGTGGACGAGCTCACCGGGTTCATCGTGGCCTGCGCCCTGGTGCGGCCGCAGGGCCTGGAGGGCCTCGGGGCAAAGAGCGTGCGAAAGAAGATGAAGCAGAAGTCCTTCGCGGCGAGCGTCAACCGCGAGGACATAGTCCGGGGAGCCGAGGAGCTCGGCGTCGACCTGAACGAACACATAGAGTTCGTCGCCTCCGCCCTGCGGGAGAGAAACGGCGAGCTGCACCTCGTCGCCTGAAGAGAGGGGCTTCTCCGGCACCTCTCTGCTAGGATACTGTTCCCCGGAAACGGAGGGGAGGAAGAGGACAGGATGAGGGTGATGGTCATCTTCGGGGGAAGGAGCGGGGAGCACGAGGTCTCCCTCGCCTCGGCCCGGGCCGTCATCGCGGGGCTCGAAGGCCGCCACGAGGTAGTGCCGGTCGGGATAACCCGCGAGGGGCGCTGGCTCCTCGGGGGGGACCCCATGCGGGAACTGGAGGAGAGACGCGCCGCGGACGGTGAGACCTCACGCGCGGACCTCCTCCCGGCGACATCCCCCGCTCAGCTCCCGGCCTCGCTGGAGGGTGATGTGGTCTTTCCCGTCCTGCACGGCCCTTACGGGGAGGACGGCAGGCTGCAGGGGCTGCTGGAGATGGCCGGCGTCCCGTACGTGGGCTCCGGGGTGCTCGCGAGCGCGGTGGCGATGGACAAGATCACGATGAAGAAGGTCTTCGCCTACCACGGGCTGCCGCAGGTGCGGTGGTTGGGGTTCTCCCGCGAGCGGTGGGCGCGGGACCGCGAGACGATAACCCGCGAGATCGAACGCTCCCTGGGCTACCCCTGCTTCGTCAAACCTTCGAACCTGGGATCGAGCGTCGGGATAAACAAAGCCCGTGATAGAGAGTCCCTGACCTCGGCGGTCGAAGAGGCCGCCTCCCTGGACCGCCGCATCATCGTCGAGGCCGCGGTGGACGCGCGAGAGGTGGAGGTCGCCGTGCTCGGCAACGAGAACCCCGACGTCTCGGTCCCCGGGGAGATCGTGGTCGCGAGCAACGACTTCTACGACTACGAGGCCAAGTACACCGAGGGCAAAAGCGAGCTGCACGTCCCCGCTCCGGTGGACGAGGGAATCAAAGAAGAGATAAGGCGTGTGGCCCGATCAGCCTTCGAAGCGCTGGACGCCGCCGGGATGGCCCGCGTGGACTTCTTCCTCGAGCGCGGCACGGAACGCCTGCTCATAAACGAGATAAACACGATCCCCGGCTTCACCCCCACCAGCGTCTACGCCCGGCTGTGGGCCGCGAGCGGCCTGCCGTACGAACGCCTGCTCGACCGTCTCATAGAACTCGCTCTCGACCGGCACGGCAGAGAGAGCGTGACCTCCACCTGAGCGAGGCATGTCCCGATCCTGGACGCCCGCCGTGTTGCAGGACGCCGCCGCACACGGTCTGCAGGGCGCTGGGGGACTCGCAGAGAGCCTGATCCAGTACCTGAAAAGCTCCGAGTTCGTCGGGAACGTGATCTCCGCAGTGGCGCTCATCGTGCTGGCCACCGCCTTCTACAAACTCGCCTCACGCCTCATCCCGAGGCTCTTCCGGCTGGGCCGCCCCCGGGAAGAAGGGGTCCTGGACGAGGCTGCGCTGGCGCGAATAAAGCATCAGGACACTGCCATCACGCTCGCGCGCCACATCCTGCGCTACAGCGTCTTCGGGACCGTCGCGCTCGTCATCCTGAGCATCTTCCTGCGCCAGACGCTGCCCGCGGTGGCCGGCGCATCGATCCTCGTGGCCATAATAGGGTTCAGCGCCCAGAGCTTCCTCAGGGACATAATCGCGGGGTTCTTCATCCTCTTCGAGGGGCAGTACGGCGTGGGCGACTTCGTCCGGCTCGAGCCGACGAAGGTCTCCGGCCTGGTCGAGGAGTTCGGGATCAGGACGACCAAGCTCAGAACCCCCTCGGGAGAGCTGGTGTTCGTCCCGAACGGCTCCATCACGGGCGTGACCAATTACGTCTCGGGGCAGCAGCGCTTCACCGTCGAGGTTCAGCTCAAGGACGATGGTGCGGCCACGCGGGTGTCGAGGTCGCTGGAGGAGTCCGCCAGCCTCTACGTCAGCCCTCCCCGGCTCATCAGCCGCGAGGACCGGGAGGGGATGGTCCGCCTGAGGATACGGGTCGGCGTGCTCCCCTCCACGGAATGGCTCGTCAGGGAGGGGCTGGTCGGCCGGATAAAGGCGGCAGCCGGGGAAGACGCCCTCCTCGCGGAGCCCCTGATCTACGACGTGGACAGCTCGAGCCTCGGTAGGATCAGAAGGCTCGTCCCCCGGGAGAAGGGAGGCTGACAACCTCCTATCACCCTCAGGAGGGACGCTCCCACCCCTTGTGCAGGTAGCCGTTCTTCTCGGCCCTGCGCTGGTTCTCGCGCTCTCGCTCGAGCCTCTCGGCCGCGCGCTCCAAGAGCACCTTCAGCCTCTCCAGCCGCTCTTTCTCGGTGGGAAGCTCCAGGATCTGCTGGCGAACCTCGGACTCGAAGTCTATGCGCCCGGCGATGGCGAAGGAGAGGTTCTGGTAGGGCGGCTCTATCTCTATCCCCACCGATCCCCCGGTGGCAGCCTTCACGACCCGTTCGAGTAGGGAGATGCACTCCCGGGCCAACCCCTCTATCTCTTCCCCATCCTCCGGCTCGTCCTCTATGTACTCGACCTCCCCGACGTAATAGGGCTTGCCGGTGAGGATGTTGTTGAGCCTGAAACGTCGTGAGCCCTCGACAAGGATGTTCATCCGCCCGTCCTCGAAGCGCTCCAGAACCTCGACGATCCGCGCGGTGCACCCGACCTCGCGAGTCCCGGACTCGTCGGAGAGCACCATCCCGAACTCTTTGTCCTCCTCCAGACACTCCCCGATCATCTGCTTGTATCGTTCCTCGAAGATGTGCAGCGGCAGCGGTGCCCCCGGCATGAGCACGACGTTGAGCGGGAAAAGAGGTATGTCCTCGGCCACCACGCACTCCTTTCCGGTCTCCTCGAACGGGATTCTAACCCACCCGCCGAGAAGCCGGGGCCGCTCGCCGCGGAAGGCGAGCGGCCCCGGTAAACCTCTCCTGACCGCTTACTCGTTCTTGCTGATCCAGTAGGTGAAGAGCAGGGCCCCGCTGAAGATGCACAGGATCAGGAAGAACCCTATGAACAGGTTCAGCGGGCCTCCGGTCAGAGGCTCGGTGGGCTTACTTGCCAGAAGAGCCAGGAACGGCGCTACCTCCATTGTTCTTCACCCCCTTCAACAGGCTGTCACCCGCCGGACAGGTCTTGGGCGTTATCTTCTGGTTGAGCGTGATGCAGCCGTTTATCAGGTAGCCGGGGTTGTTGTCCAGCCGGCGGGCCGACTCGCGCGCCGAGCCCATATCTATCATCGTCAGCACTATCGTGACCGCACACACCATCAGCATGTACTGGCTCCAGCGGCTCGCCCGACCCCAGTGGAACCCGGTCGCCGAGGCCTTCAGGTAGAGCCCCACCGCGACGAACCCGACGAGCATCAGCCCGATGAGGCCGATGAACTTCCACGGGTACATAGCCCCGAGCGGTATCTGCGAGTTGCCGAAGACGAGCCCGACCTGCGGCGCTATGTTGCCGGTGAACGGGATGACGTTCAAAATCGAGAACAGCGCCGTGAAGCCCAGGGCACCTATCGTGATCTTGCGCGTCGTCTCCATCGGCTTTATCGCGAAGCGCAGCTTGTGCACGAAGTACGCGACCGAAGAGATCCCCAGGATGGCGAGCAGGAGCATCAGCAAGTTGAAGTGCCAGGCCTCGTTGCCGAGCATCATCACGTCGAATGCCTTCGGGGAGGCCTCACGGATCGCTTTGAGGTACCCGTAGCCGATGACCGGCTGCAGCAGCATGAAGCCGAAGCCCCACAGAAGGCCCCAGTGACCCATCCAGTCGTAGTACTCCCTATCCTCCTGCTTGGTGCTCCTCAGGTAACGCCATCCGGCCCAGCCGGCGATCAAAAACCCGACGTAGGAGAAGTTCCCGACGAAGCGGTGCATGTTGAGCGGGATGAACGTCGGGTCGAGGTAGGTGCGGGCCACGTCCTGTATCGGGGCCTCAGACGGCGTGAGCATGTAGGAGGCGACCACGTCGATCATCGTCATCTGGACGAGCCCGACACCACCAGCCACCAAGCCGAAGACTATGTGTACCGTCTTGCGGTAGGCGAGCTTGTCCCAGGTGTTGTACCAGGCGTAGATGACGATGATGACCCCGAGGAACAGGAACGCCTCGAAGATGAACACCCAGAAGAAGATGTTCTGCAGGTAGGAGAAGAACACCGGGAAGAGCGTGATGAGCGCGAGCACGAACGCTATCGCGAGCGCCCCCCCGGAGGCGAACAACAGCACGATGAACCGGGCCAGGTTTCGGGCGAAGCGCTCGTAGCGCTTCTGCTTGGTGATCATACCCAGGTACTCGGCGGTGGGTGCGATGAGCGCCGACCCGAGGATGAACGTCGCTATCAGCACATGCGTCTGAACCAGCGTCGCGATGACGACGTTCTTACCGATTACAGGTACGTTGAGGTCACCTATCGGCATCTATCAACCTCCTGCCCCGGGGAAGTTCATCACCCGGCTGATTCCGAGGAGCATGTTCAAAATTATCGTCGCGATTATGAGGAACCCGACCACTATAGCGAAGGGTCGCTTGGTCAGGCTGTAGCTGGGCGTGCGGTCGAGCCAGGGCAGCGCGAAGAGCAGGATGATGAACAACAGCGGCACGATGACCGCCCCGAAGGAGATGAGAGCGTAGCCGGGGAAGAACATCAACATCTGCTCGTAGAAGAAGAAGAACCACTCCGGCCGCGGCACGTAGGTGTGCGTCGCCAGGTTCGCCGGGTGCGTCAACGGCGCCGGCGAGACATAGGAAAGCACGCAGATGGCGATGAGCAGCACCGTCGAAACGTACCCGTCCCTGAGCACCTGTCCGGGGAAGAACGCCATCGTCTCGTCCGGACGGTCGTAGACGTTCTCCTCGGTTATTACTTCTTCCTCTACGGGCCTGGATCTTCCTGGCGCTACTTCCATGGCCTAAAACCCTCTCTTCTCGGCTTCCGACCCGATTTTCCCGCCATTATGCGGGAGAAACCCGTTCCGCAAAGTAAGAACTCTCACTCCTCTTCCTCCTCATCGAGCTCGTAGCGGCTGTACTCCTCGGCCTGCCGGTTCTCACGCAGCTTGGCCAGCCGGTTGGTGTACTCGAACTCGGCGCCGAACTCGCCGTGACGCCGCAGGAGGAAGAGGTGTATCCCGATGAAGGGGGCCAAAAGCGCCGGCAAGAGCCACACATGGATGGCGAAGAACCTGGAGAGGGTCGCCGGCCCGACCACGTCCCCGCCGAGGAGGAAGTGGATCACCCACGGCCCGATGAAGGGCGTGTAGGAGCCGATCTTCATCCCGACGACCGACGCCCAGAAGCCGTCCTGGTCCCACCTGAGGAGATACCCGGTGAACGCCAGCCCGACGGTCAGCAGCAGAAGGACCACGCCGACCACCCAGTTCATCTCCCGCGGTGCCTTGTAGGAGCCGGAGAAGAACGTGCGTGCCATGTGCAGCCCGATGACCGCCATCAGGAAGTTCGCCGACCAGTAGTGGATCCCCCGGATGAGCTTCCCGAAGTAGACGTCGTGCATTATGTAGTAGATCGAGTTCCACGCGTGGTCCGTGGTGGGCACGTAGTAGAACAGAAGCAGGATCCCGGTGAGGAACTGCAGCGTTATCAGAAAGAGGGTCGCGCTCCCCAGGGTGTAGAGCCACGCTCCCCTCTTCGGGACCGGTTCGTAGAGGAAATGCTCCAGCAACGTGACGATGCCGGTGCGATCCTCCATCCAGTCCACCAGCGACCTCCCGAGCTCGGAGGTCTGGGTTCTTATCCTGCCCATCGAAGCTCCTCCCGGTTCCTCTCTAGGCCACGAACGGACGCTGGAAGCCGTTCTTGCCGCCGACGTTCACGTACTTGTGCCTGACGTAGAGAGCCCCATCCTCTCCCACCTTGTGCTCCATGTGGTAGAGCCCCCGGGGCGGCGGGCCCCCCACCCAGTTGCCGTTTATGTCGTAGAGCCCTCCGTGGCAGGGACAGAGGAAGAGCTGCTGGTTGTCCACCCAGCGCACCGGGCACCCCAGGTGCGCGCAGGAGTTGCTCATGACGTTGAGCTTCTGCTCGGCCTCTTTTATCTGCGCCTGCGAGAGGGGCTTCTTCAGCCCCTTGAGGACGAACTGTGGCGGCTGGCTCTTGCCTATCTTGTCCGGCCCCACACCCGTGGGCACGTTCTTGATTATCGGGGCCTTCCACGAGACGTAGATGGCGTTCTCCACGACCCACTTGGTGTCGCCGACCCCGCTCTCCTTCTGGATCTTCTCGCTGCCGTAGATCTGGGAGATCGGGAAGGATACCCTGTAGAGCTTCGGTGTCGTGTCGTGGGGGATCTCCTCGATCGACCCCAGCTTGACCCATTTCTGCGAGACGTTCGTCTTCCCCTCGAAGTCTGCCTGTATGACGGGCTGGAGCAGATAAGCCGCTGGGGGTATCGTGAGTACGGCTCCCATGACCACCCCCATCGCCCCAAACCCCAGGAAGTCGCTGCGGGTGATGGGATCTTTCTGTAGCTCTGCCAACCTCTGCCGTCCTTTCTCCGGAAACTCCTCCTGCGCAGGCCAAGCTACTTGCCGAAGTTCGTCGGCGGCGGGCTCTCGTTCACCGTATACCCCGGCTGATTATATACCGTGTACGGATATCGTGAGTTGGACTTCATGAGCCCCATGCTCAGGGCCGTGGTCGCGGCGATGACCCCGAGCGCCATGATCGTGACCCGGTACCAGGCGCTGGGGCTACCGTAGCGGAAACGCAGCCTCCCGCGCACGTAGGCGACGAGCGTCCCGAAGGTGGCCACGGCCATCACCGCCATCGCGATGTAGCGTACCCAGAAGACCGGGAACATCGCGGGCGGGGCGATCGAGTAGAGGCCCGCTATCGTGGCGACGAGCCCGAACGCCCTTATGGCCACCTGCCCTCCCCGGTCGGGATGCCGTACGGCACCGAGATACATTCCAAGGTTGGAGAGCACGAAGAGCGCGACGACCAGGATGAGGTTGAAGTACAGCAGGTGCGAGGTGAAGCTGCCCGCCTGCGGCCCCTCCCCCATCAGACGGTCGAAGGAGCCCGGGTACTGGGGGTTCGCCGGGTTGGCCGGCTGCGCCTGCTTCATGGCGTAGGCGAGCCCGAAGCCCACGAACGGCTGCAGCAGCAAAAAGCCCACCCCCCACGTCAGGCCGAGCGAGGAGGCCCAGTCGTAGAAGGCCTTGTCCTCGGCGCTCTTCGAGCGCATGTACCGAAATGCCGCCCACGCGGCGAGGGCGAAGGCGGGCCAGGAGAGGTTCGCGACGGTGCGGTGCAGGACCATCTCCGTGAGCATCGGGTTGAAGATACCTTTGAAAGCCGAACCTACGCTCGCGATGTTGCCGCTCGTGAGCTTGCCGTTCGGCCCACCCCCGTCGACCATGAAAGTGTCCACCCCGCTCAGGATGACCATCCACACCCAGATGGCGAACCCGGAGAGGAACCCGATCGCGATGTGCCGTCTCTTGTTCAGGACGCTGTAGCGGTCCCACTTGTAGTAGTAGGAGTACATGGACCACAGCGCGGCGATCATCGAGATCATCGCGATCACCGGGAAGAAGTAGAAGAAGTGCGTGAAGAGCGAGGCCGTAACCTGTGGGTAGAAACCCACGAGGAGCACCAGGAAGAGCACCGCGAAGGTCGCTCCCGTGCTGAACGTGAGCACGTTGAAGCGGATCATCGAGTGCGCGAGCTTGTCCATCCTGGCGCTGCCGGTCCGTGCCCCCCACGCCTGCAGAACCGGCGAGGCTATCGCAAACCCGACGAACAGCTCCGCGAAGAATATATGTATGAGGATCACGATGGCCGTAAAGGCCCGGGGAGAGAAATGTATCCCCGACTTCAGGTCCACCTGAGCGAGCGTAGCGTGCAAACCCGAGAAGATCACCTCACCCACAGGATCAACCCTTCCTCTCTAGACGCTCCCGGAGCGGTCCGCAACAGATTCACTTCGCAGGCGCCGCTCTCCCGCCCGCCGCATCACGGCCTGCGGTATGGCCCTCGGCTCGAGCCTGCGGTCCACTATGTAGTACGTGGCGCCCGCCGACTGAAGCGCTTCCCTTATCGGCCGGATAAGACGCCTCTCCTTGGTGCTGGCGAAGATGAGAACCTTCCCCATCTCGAACTGCTCACCCCAGATGTCCGCCTCCTCACGCGGGGGCTCCATGTCGGTGAGGATGGGAGCGATGCCCACCCGCAACGAGGAGGACGCAAGAAGGATCGCGGCGATGGCGATGAAGAAGACCAGCGCCGGCACTCCCACGGGAGGGGTTATGAGAGCGAAGAAGATGCCCACGAGCACGAACACTATGGAGAATCCTATCGGAACCTCCAGCCCCCGCCGGTCGTCGGGGACCACGATGTAGCGGGTGCCAGCAGGGAAGGGCTCGGGTTCGTCGATGTCCTTGCGCTTGAGGATCACGGTGAGGTCGTCGTTCCTCACGCCGAGATCCCTTATCTCCTTGATGGCCCGGTTGAGCGGCTCCCCGTCGTCTATGACGCCCACGACCGTGTACTCGGGTTCGGGCTTCGGTGACTCCTGCCCTTTCTCCAAGCTCACACCTCCACGTTCCAGCCCCGCTTGTAGCGCGATTCTAGCGGAACCAGCTTACCATTGCTCGCCCCCCGCAAACCACCCCCCTCGAACACCCGGGAAGTAATTTTTTCACACGCTTCCCCGTCTCCTCTCTGCACCCCGCCGAACCGGGGGCCGGCTTCGGTTAGAATGTGGGAGATGGAGACTCACAGGAGCGACACCGGGCGGGACACCCCGGACCATTACGGCCGGGAGGGATACGGCAAGCGGGGCCTCTGGCCCTGGATGAAGCGTAACTATTCGCTGCTCTCGAGGCTCTTCTTCGTGCTCGTGCTCACGCTCTCCGCCTCGCTCGTCGTCTCCAACTTCATCTACGGCCTGCAGAAGGAGCCCAAGGTGCTGACGGCCGGTGAGCTGCGTTCGGGGCACCTGCCGCAGAACGTGCACCCGGGCGACTACGTGGAGGTCCGGGGCACGCCGGACTACGGCAAAGACTTCAAGACCTACGGCAGCCCGGCCTCGAAGATAGCGGTCTCCTCTCGCTACGAGGTCTCTTACTTCTACTTCAGGCTCAAGGAGACGGGCGACCACCTACTGATCCAGACGAGCAAGGGAGCGCCGGGGACGATCGCTCAGGGTGCCCCGAACGTCAACGAGCGTGGGAAGCGGGTCTGGAAGGGCAAGCTCTCTACGGTGGGCAGCGTCATCTTCCCGAGCACGACCCAGGCCGCTCTACAGCAGGCACACCTGCCGCGCGACCGCAGCATACCGGTGGTGGAGACCGGCGAGACGCCCGGCTACTATCGCCGGATCTTCCCGACCTACTCCATCATCTTCGCCGTCTGGGCGTTGTCCGTGATCTGGCTGCTCTGGCGCCGCAACACCCCGCTCGTCAAGCACTGAACTCCGGTTTCCGCGGACGACGATGGGGGTAGAGTAAGACTACGTTCGCGCGACCAGCCATGGAGAGGCCAAAGATTCCTTTCCCGGCTGGTTCGGAGCGCGAACCGGAGACGCTTTCGGAAAGGAGCCCGTCAGTGAGCGAACAGCAAACCCCCGCAGCAGGCCGAATCCCCGAACAGGGAGCGCCCCACGAGGCGCGTCCGAGCCCGCTACAGACCGAACGCGGCGGCACGAGCATATCCGAGACCGTGGTGGCCAAGGTGGCCGGCATCGCGGCGCAGGAGGTGGACGGCATCAGGATGGGCGGCGCGACCTCCCAGGCGATGGGAGGCTTCATCGGGAGCCTCACCGGCGGCGGTCAGACGCAGGGGGTCTCGGTCGAGGTGGGACAGGAAGAGGCCGCGATAGACCTCGTGATGTCCACCGAGTACGGGCGGTCGATCCCGCAGCTCACCGAGGCCGTCCGCCGCAACGTCATAAACCGCATCGAGAACCTCGTGGGCCTCAGGGTCACGGAGGTGAACATAACCGTGAGCAACATCTTCTTCCCACAGGAAGCGTCAGGAGAGAAGAGCCAGCGGCAGGATACATAGAGGCTTTCTCCGTTCCGGTCGGGTCATCCCACGCTTTTGCGGTACTCCTCCATGTCGCTGACCTGATCGGACACCCAGTCCTCGATGGTATTTTTCTCGACGGCCCGCCTCAGGAAACGGGCCCTCTCGCGCCGCTCGTCTTCGGGCATGGTCAGAGCGCGGTAGATGGCTTCGGCCTGCTCGTCGAGATCGAAGGGGTTGACGCTGATGGCGTACTCGCCGAGCTCTTCGTGCGCTCCGGCGGTCTCCGAGAGGATGAGGGTACCGTCCGTCTCGTTCGCCACGGCCGCCTCCTTGGCGACCAGGTTCATCCCGTCGCGCACGGCGTTGACGAAGAGCACGTCGTAGTTCTTGTAGGCCGCCACAGAGCGGGGGAAGTTGTCCTGCATGGAGAGCTCTATGGGGCGCCAACCTCCGCCACCCCATCTCCGGTTGACCTCCTCCGCCGCCTCTTCTATGGCCCTGGCGTAGGCCGCGTATTCCGGCACCCCACCGCGGGAGGGCTGGAGCTGGGCGAGGAAGGTGACTTCCCCCCGCATCTCGGGATGTCGCTCCAGCATGCGCCCGTAGGCCAGAAATCCGCGCACGATGTTCTTCGACAAATCCATTCTGTCGACCCGCAGAACGAGCCTGCCGGGCAGCCTCTTCACGAACTCCTCCTGCTCGAGGACGGCCTCGCTGCGCGAGAGCTCCTCGAACTCCGCCGGGTCTATGGAGATAGGATAGTGTCGCACCCACACGCGTCTGTCCTCATGGAGCACCATACTCTCGTCCCGGTCCACCCTGGCGCCGAGCACGTCTGCGACCGTATCCAGGAAGTTGCGGGCGTAGCGCGCGGTGTGGAAGGCCAGAACGTTCGTCTGCAGCAGGCTCTCCAGAATCCCCTCTCTCATGTAGCGGGGAAGTACGCGCCACTCCTCGGGCCCGGGCCACGGGATGTGCACGAAGAGGGAGACGAAACCATCTTCGCCGAGGCGTTCGCGCAGGAAGAGAGGGGTCATGTAAAGCTGGTAGTCGTGCAGCAGCACGGCGTCGGCCTTCTCGCGGCGCGCGAGCTCGGCGGCGGCTTCGGCGAAGTTACGGTTCACCGCCAGGTACCCCTCCTCCCAGGCGGCTCTGGTCCCCTCCCCGAGCCGGGGATGGTAGGGGAGATCGTAGAGCCCATGCTGCACGAACCAGAGCAACGGGTTGGCTATCCGGTTGTACATCATGTCGTAAGCGCCCTCGTCGTGCTCGACGAGCCTCACCCGCAGCTCCTCGACCTCGAGTACCTCTCCCCGGCGGGCCACCTCGACGTCCTCCGGGGTCGTGGCCGAGGCGAGCCAGACGGAGCCCTCGCTGCGACGCGCCACGGCGGTGAGGGCGGTCACCAGCCCCCCCGCTCCTCTGCTATACGTCCTCTTGCCTGACTCGTCGCGGGAGAACGTGAATGGCCCCCTGTTGGACACTATGACGAAACGACCGCCGGGCATCTCACCCCCTCGAAAGCGCTGCCGGGACTCCCTCTTCTCTACACCCCCAGTAGTTTAGCGAAGAGCCGGAGATCGTCGCGCAGCAGACGCGGTATCAGGAAGTTCGCCCGCACGTGCTCCTTGCCCCTCCGGCCCATCGTGTAGGCGAACTCCGGGTCCCGCAACAGCTTGACGCAGGCGGCGGCGGCCTCCGGCACGGTGTCTATGAGGATGCCCCCTCCCCCTTCGAGCTGCATCGGGATCCCCCCGACCCGGCTCGCGACCACCGGCCTTCCCTTCCAGAGCGCCTCGGTGACGACCAGGCCGAACCCCTCCCGGATGGATTTCTGGATCACGACGTCGGCCAGCGACTGGAAGGCGTTCACCTCGATGGCCCCGACGTTGGTGAGGTTGGAGAAGAGGAAGATGTCCTCGTCTCCGGCGGCGTAGCTCGTCGTCTTGTACCAGTACTCCCACCCCTCGGGGTCGTCGTGAGCCATCGAACCGACCAGAACGAGCTGTATCTCCGGGATCTCCTCCTTGACCAGCCGGTAGACGTCTATGACGCCCAGAGGGTCCTTCCAGGGATCGAAGCGCGAGACCTGGAGCAGGAACGGCCTCTCGGCATCCACCCCGAACTGACTGACGATGTAGCTCGCGTCGTCGGCCGAGAGCGCCATGTTCTTGGGGGAGAGCGGGTCTATGGCCGGTGGCACGATCGCGAGGTTCGGCAGCTCGAGGTCCGGCGGGGTGTAATCCCGCATCGTGTAGACCTGCGCGTCGTAATCCTTTATGTAGGGCGAGAGGTAATCGAGCACGGCCCGGTTGGGCGTGGAGGAGTCTATGTGGCAGCGCCAGATCCAGCGAGTCCGCTCGGAGAGTCCCTGCGAGAAGTGCCTTATGAGGAGGGGCTGCGGGTCGTGCACGAAGATTATGTCCCACTCCTCCCCGGCCTCCACCAGCGCCCGCGCCGACTGCCGGTTGTATTCCTCGTATATCGCCCTATCCTCGACGGAGAGCTCGTAGTCGGCCCCCTGCAGAGCGTTGTGGAAGCCCTTCGTGACGTTGAAGAAGGGCTCGGCCCCAAACATCACTCCCCACTCTACCTCGAGCCCCGCGTCGCGGGTGAGCGGGACGAGGGTGTAGAGGATCTCCGCGACCCCGCCGCCGAAGCTGGTCGCGTTGATGTGCAGCACGCGCCGGCCCTTGAGCCGCAGGCGGAGCTCTTGTATCTCCTCGTAGAGCTCGCGGCGGACTATGCTGCGGTAGTCCGCGAGCGCCTTGTTCCCGGGGTTTACGCGCTGCAGCACCGTACCCTCTCAGCGACGGAAGATGGCAACCGACTCACGCAGCGTAGTTTATTGTTCCCTGCGCAATAAGCAAGTAGCGCGGGGTAAACTAGCGGTCCCTCTTGCCACCCTCCTCCTGCAGGCGTCGGATCATCTTCAGCCGCGTCCCTTCGGGGGTGGAGTTGAGGATCACCTCGTCGACGAGCCCGCGGATGACCGCCAGCCCGAACCCTCCCTCGCCATCCGGAGAACGCGTGAGATCCTCGACGTCGAACCCTCCCCCCTCGTCCATGACCGTAATCTCGACGAACCCCGGACGGGCGAAATACTCTATCTCGAAAGAGTCGACCGAAGCGTGCCTGATGACGTTGGTCGCCGCCTCGGTGACGGCCAGCTTGAGATCGTAGACGTCCTCGGGGCCGAAGCCGGCGAGCTGACCGATCCGCGCAACGACCAGCCGGGCGAGCAGGATATATTCCGGGTGACTCGGAAGCTTGAGCGAGACGGGCTCAGAGAATCCCCTCCCGGCCCTGCTCTCGGACTTCGTGGTCTCCCGGTTCATCTGTTCCTCTGGCCTCCGACCATCTCCATCATCGTGACGGGCTTCCCCGCGAAAGCTCTGTAAAATCCATGTCTACGAGCGTATCTTTACCCATCTGGTGCCCGCAGTTAACCAGGCCGAAGGAAAATCTCCTCCCCGAGGAACCCATCTTCCTCGAAAAGGCGGAAGCCCAAGGGGGGAGGAGGGGCCCCTCCTCCCCCCGGAAATCCTCCTACGTCCTCAGATGAGGTGCCGGTACCCTATCGTGTACTGCGGGTAGATGGGATCGTAGCGCACGACCGTCCCTGGATAGGGGGCGTCGATCATCTGCCCTCCACCGACCACTATGCCGACGTGGGTTATGGAGCTCCCCCCGTCGAAGTTCATGAAGACGAGATCCCCGGGAGAGGGACTCGAGACCGCGGTTCCGTAGGAGTACTGCGCGGCGGCGGAGTGGGGCAGGTAGATGCCGAAGTGGGCGTAGACCTCCATCGTCAGCCCCGAGCAATCGACGCCCTGCCGCGAGGCACCTCCCCACACGTAAGGAACCCCGAGCCACGTCTTGGCCTCCTCGACCACCGCATACCCGGAGGCTGAGCCGCCCTGCCCGCTGGCCGGAGACGAGGAGTAGGGATCAGAAGGCTGCGAGGGCCCGGAGGACGCGCCGCTGCTCTGCTGCGCCCCGCCGGACGGGGTGGCAGCGGCGCCGCTCGCCGCGGAGGAAGATGCTCCGGACGACCCGCCGGTCCTGGAGGAGTCCGGGCTGGGACTCGCGGCAGGGGATCGCCCGGTCCCCCCCGTCCCCGAAGCCGGGTCCGTCCCGGACGCTCCGGCGCTCGCCACGCTGGAGTAAGACGAAGGGGACGAGGCGACGGGGGATGTGCTCTGGCCGGTGGATGCGGCCTCACTCGCGGCGGCCTCCTC